>DASVUC010000105.1:0-12211 GCA_036387255.1 Tepidisphaeraceae bacterium
AGCTCATTGAAGATCAAACTCTTCTTCGACCCAGCGAAGATCATCTGCCGAACCTTCACAGGGCTCAGCCAGTTCACGTGAATGTTCGCGAGCAGCCGCTCGCCGAAATCCACGTTCACATACGCCATGTCCTCCATGCCCGAGTCGGTATGCGCACATCCGCAAGCCGAGATGCTCCGCGCTTCCGCGCCCAGGATGTAATCGATGATCGAAAGATCATGCGGCGCCAGATCCCAGATCACGTTCACATCGCGCTGGAACAGCCCCAGGTTGATCCGGATCGAATCGACGTAGTACAACTCCCCCAGCTCCCCCGCATCCACGAACTTCCGGATCATCCGCACCGGGTTTCCGAACAGGTACGTGTGATCCACCATCAGCACGCGCCCGCACCGATCCGCAATCTCCACCAGCTCCTGCGCCTCCGCCGTCGTCCCCGCCAGCGGCTTCTCCACCATCACGTGCAGCCCCGCCTCCAGGCACTGCTTCGCCAGCGGAAAATGTGTCGACACCGGCGTAGCAATCGCCACCGCATCCGGCTTCAGCGCAATCAGCTCCTCAACAGATCGCACCAGCTTCACATGCGGCCAGTTCCTCCCAATCGCCTCCAGCCGCTGCGGATTCGCATCGCAAACCGCCACGCACTCGGTCACCCCGCAAGTGCTGAAGTTCCGAACCAGGTTCGGCCCCCAGTACCCCGCACCAATAATCCCAACTTTAATTCGTTCCATGAGCTTTCCCAGCGTGGCATGGGCGTCTCGCCCATGCGCCTCTCTGCATGAGCGAGACGCTCATGCCACGCAAAAAATCAGATAATGTCCGCGAAATTCCGCTCCATCCGCCGAAAGTAAACGCACCCAAACAAAAACACCGCCACACCCACCACCGTCGAAACAATGAGCCCATTCCACCCGATCGGCTCCCCCAACACCGCCTGCCGCAGATTCGAAATCAAACTCGTCAGCGGGTTCAAATGCAGGATCGCCTGCAACTTGCTCGACCCATTATCATCCGGCTTCATGTAAATCGTCGGCGTCGCCAGCATCCAAAGCTGCACGAGAAACGGAATCACATACCGAAAGTCCCGATACGCCACGTTCAGCGCCGCCAGCAGCGTCCCCACGCCGAGCGCAATCAACATGATCACGCCGATGATGAACGGCACCAGCACCACGCTCATCCCCGGCATCACCCGGTAATAAGCCATCATGCCAACCAGCAATATCGAAGCGATCCCCAGGTCCACCACCGCCGCCGCCACTGATGCAAACGGAATGGACAACCGCGGAAAGTAAACCTTCGACACCAGCCGCTCAGACCCCACCACGCTGTTCCCCGCGTTGCTGATCGCCGTCGCAAAGAACGTCCACGGCAGCAGTCCCAGGTACACAAACAACCGGTACGGCCCGTTCCCCGCCGGCACCTTCGCCATGTTCGCAAAGAAAATCGTAAACACAATCATCCACATCGCCGGCTGCAAGATCGCCCACGCCGCGCCCAGCATCGTCTGCTTGTAGCGCACCTTCACGTCGCGCCACGTCAGGAAGTAAATCAGCTCCCGGAACTTCCAAAGCTCCGAAACATTCACGGGCTGCCACCCCGCCTGGGGCAGAATATCCAGCATCGGCTTCTCCAAAACCGAAACCTTCTCCTCCGCCACTGCCGGCGCCGAAGCCATTACCAAACGACTAGGAATTTCAACTTCAGTACTCATATCGCTTTCGTTTCCCCTCTCCCGCATTTCCCCCTCTCCCGTACCCGGGAGAGGGCAGGGGTGAGGGTCTGCCTCTTCTCATCTCTGCTTTTCTTTTGTTTCCCTCTCCCGGTACTCCGGGAGAGGGCAGGGTGAGGGTCCTCCCCCGTGTATCCACACCCTCACTTCGCCGACGTATAGCCACCCCGCGTGCGGGGCGCTGCCCGCGCTCACGCCACCTGCTGCTCCTCAATCAAATCCAGCAGATAATCCCGCTCAATCTCTTTCCCATACTGCTTCACCAGCAACTGCCCCAGCGAATGAGCAAACGCCCCGCCCATGTACAACACTGTGCATGCCGCGATCCGCAGATCCAATCCCAGCGTCTGGTGCTGCACGTAATACCGGTCATACGCCAGCTTCTTCTTCACGCTGCTCAAATCCGAATCCGGCGGCAACTGCATCTGCGCCAGTCCCGTCAGCCCCGGCTTCACCAGCAGCCGATCCCGATACAGCGGCACATCCTTCTCAAGCCCTTCAATCAGCTCCGGCCGCTCCGGCCTCGGACCGATCAAACTCATCTCAAACTTCAGCACGTTCCACAACTGCGGCAACTCATCCAAATGCGTGTCCCGCAGGAACCGTCCAATCCGCGTCACCCGCGGATCTTCCTTCCCCGTAGACCACACCGCGCCGGTCGTCTCCTCGCAGTTGTGCTTCATTGAACGAATCTTGTAGATCCAGAACACGCGCCCGCCCCGACCCACGCGACGCTGCCGATAAAACGCCGGCCCCGCCGACTCCACCTTCACGCAAACCGCAAACAGTCCCACAACCAAAGCCGTCGGCACAAACAACAAAGTCGCCAGCACGCAATCCAGCAAAACCTTCCCCACGCTGTACAACCCGCGCCGCGGTGCCAGCGGCAAGTGCGCAAGGTGAGGCCGACCTACCGCCTCATCTTCCATCACATCAATCGGCGCCATATTCAATGTCATCGCAGACCTCCTTTTTCCTCAAGAACCTTCCAAACCATCCCTGTACAAAAGAAGAACAAGGCAGCACCCACGCCGCCGATCACACCATTCCTCTTTCGCTTCTGTTACTCCCCCTGACCAAGACGTGTGTTTTCCGACGTGGCATGGGCGTCTCGCCCATGCGCTGCGCTTTACCGCCTACCCATGCCCCTTCCCATTCCCCTCATGCGCCACAACCGCCGGCAACAACGTCGCCACGCTCATCACCAGCGGCCCGAGCTTCTGCGCCTCCGGCGCCTCCCGCCGCGGCGACCAGTCCGGCTCCTGCGGCATCGTGCTCGATCGCGCCGAGGACCGGAACGCCGAACGATTGAAATCCCGCGACTCCGCCCGATTGAACACCAGCCCAATCAACTTCCCGCCCACCGATCGCAAATGCTTCGTTGCCTTCTCCACCAGCCAACGCTGCTGCCCGCGCGCGATCGTGAAGATCACGCCATCGACTTCCGGCGCCACGACCGCCGCCTCAACGCTCCCCAGCACCGGCCCCGTGTCCACCAGCACCACGTCAAAGCACCGCCGCCCTTCGTTGATCACCTTCCGCATCGCCGCTGCCGACAACGTCCACGCCGCTAGTGTCGTGTCCGACTTACCGACCGGCATAAACCGGAGGTTGTGATCGATCCGCTTGATGCACTCCGCGAACTTCGCCGACCCGCTGATCAGATCATGCAGCCCAAGCTGACGATCCGACTTGAATCCGCCCGTCAACCGTTGCCCCACCAGGTCAGCGTCAATGATCAGCACGCGCGACCCTGCCGCCGCAAACGCAAAAGCCAGCGCCGCGGTCAGCGACGTCTTCCCTTCGCCCGCCGCCGCGCTCGTCACCATGTACGCGCTCTGCATCGGCCGGCGCATCTGAAGAATCGCCCGGATCTGATGCACGCAGTGCGCCGCATCCGCACGCTTCTCATTCTCTTCCCGACCCTCCGTCAGGATCGGCAGAATGCCCAGCAGCGGCACATCCGTCGCCGTCTCTTCCGCATCCGTCGAGAACCGGTACGTCCGCCCGATCAATCCCAACAGAATCAACAGCCCCACCGGCAATGCCGCGCCCGCCGCGCCACCCACCGCCGCATACTTTAAGCGCGAATCACTGAAAGGAGAAACCGGCACCTCGCCGCTGGAAATCACCGCCACACGCCGCCCAACATTCCCCTCCATCCGCAGCGTCTCAACACGACGAATCGTCTCATTCAACGAATCACGCACCGTTCGCGCATCATTCTTCAAAGCCTCATATCTTGGGCTCATTTGAACTTGGGCGAAACTGGGCTGGGTGGAGGGCGCCAGCGTCGGGGCGGGCGCTTGCGCCTGAACCGGCGCCGGAATCACGGGCGCAACGACAGGTGCCCGGTAGTTCGCCGCGTACTGATAAAGCTTCTCGGTAAACCGCGCCAGCTCCTTCGTCTTTCGGATCACCTCAGGATGGTTATTTCCATACACATCCTTCATTTGGGCCAGCACGTCCTTCATCGAATCCTGCTGGTACAGGTACTCGCGCATCACCTGATCGGTCTTGGCGATTTCGACAAACCGTTCCGGCCCCAGCGCGGTAACCGTCACCGGCGCGAGATCTTGTTGCGGTGTCACAGCACTCCCCGCCACCGGTGCGACCGCGCTCGGCAGCGTCGTGGATGACGCGGGCGTTGCAACCACCGGCAGAGCCGGCATTTCCGCCTCCATCCGGGCTTCCAGCTTCTCCAGACGCGCCGACAAATCCTGCCGCCGCGCCTCGAGTTGCTGCATCTTTTCCGTGTCCAGCGCCCGAAGCTCCTGCGTATAGATCTGCGAGAACGCCGCAATCACCGCATTCACCCCCGCCGCCGCCACAACTGGATCCTGATCGACAAAGGCGATTTTGATAAGTTCAGTTTCCACCGGATGTTCGGCCGACACATGCACCGAGAAATCCACCGCCGTGCGCTCGGAGTTCCCGCGCCCGGTTTTCTGCCACGCCGGCGTGAGCAGCGCCGCATCCACAACCCCTCGCCCCTTCAGGCGTTGGGCCTGTGCCGTCAGCAGCGAATCGAACAGCACCATCGGTTGATCCGCTTCACTGCCCTGCAAAACCTTCGGGCGCAAATACGGGATCTGGATCGTCCCCTCGCTCTTGTAAGTCACGGGCTTGAAACCATATCCGACATAAGCCGCGATCGGCCCCACGACCACCGCCAACACCACCGCCAGGACCCACCGCCCCCGCAGCGCGAACTTCACCTTCTCGACAACATCGCCTTCCTCCGCCGCCGGGGCGGCGGGGGCTGGCTGCAAATCCGGGGCGGGAAATGAGTAAGCGTCCTGATTCAAATTCATCACCACCGGCGCGAACGGTTCGTCGACAGGCGACTCCACCTGACGATACACGGGAACCTTGTTGCCGGAGTTACGCATGAAATCTTGAAGAGTGAGTGAAGTTTGAGCCGACGTTAAATGCTGGAAGAACGGATTGTTGCGGCTTGCCGAGCAGTGGCAAGGCTCCGCCCCCTTCGACTGCGCGCTTTTCCCGGCGCAGACGATCAGCCCGATCTATAGAACACATCTTCTGGACAGAACCCTCTGAAACTTATTCGAGGGGGTCGAGAAGGGCGGCATCGATTTGCATGCGCGCCGCGGTTCCCAGCATGTCAACCTTGAGGTAAAGCCGGTCAGCCCGCGACCGATCCTCAATCACTCCCTGCAATCCACGAAATGGACCTGACCGGACCTCGACCCGCACGCCACGTTTGAGCATGGGGAAGGGATCCAGTTCGGCACTGTTCGACAGAGCCAGGTACAGATTGCGCAGCTCATGATCGAGCTGCTGCTGGTCCGGCACCGGGATAATCTGAGCGACACGTCCTGTGCGATCCGCCTGGAAGACATCTTCGGCGGGCGCGAGCAGGAAGAGGTAGCTCGGGAAAAGCGGGACCTCGATGGTCGCTTTTCGTTTTCCGTAGTACCGGGTCTTACGAACCAAAGGTAAGAAGTGACAGACACCCATCGCGGCGCAGGTCTCGGCGAGGATTTTCTCCTGCCGGCTGCTGGTGTGGAGGAGATGCCACTGGCAATCGGCGGGGACTTCGTCCCCGAAAAGCCAATGCGTACCCTCTTCCCGAGATAGGACCGCGCTGCCCAAGACCTTACCTCCTTGTGTTGCACAGACAAACTGCTTCACCCAGTCTGTGCGGTCGGCATTGTAGACGGATGGGGTGCGGGTTCGATTCGGAAACATCATATTTCCGGACTCATGGGATTCCCTATGGTGCCCGTAGGGGCTTCCCCTACGTCCTCATTTAACCCTCATAATTTGACGATCGCCGTAACAATTTCTCACAAGCATCTAATAACGTAGGTGTTGTGATGAAGAGGGCAGTAGCGGACCCAGCGCGGAGGTCTGGGGTTTTGGGAGGAGACCTGATTGTTCGCGCCTGTGCAGCTTTGGTTTTTTCGGAAAGAAATTGACACGTTCTGTGGGATGATGGTTTACTCCAACTGAGATCGACGCGACGGCAGACTTTACGCTTAAAGCGCCGTCGGGAACGCCGGCGGAATCGCAGGAGATGTGGCTGCGTGTGTACGGCAATGGCGGCGACCGAGACATGACCTGGAACATCGTGGGTACTTCCTCCCCAACGATCGATACCATCTATGGTGCAGGGATCAGCGGCGTGGAGACGATTGAGGACAACTCGATTGTCTACTATCGTCTTCTGTACCGGGATGGGAAACTTTTCGTCCTCCAGAAGTTTGCTTACAGCTTCTAGATCGCTCGCGCCACCTCCACAGCACATCTTTCTGGAGATGCTCATGTTCAAGAAAATTTTATTGATGTCTTGTCGTCCATTGGTCGCACAGGTGGCATGTTTTGCAGCACTAGCGTGTGTGCTGACGGCAACTGCATCAAGGGCGGCGATCAACGTGACGGGGGGTACATTGCGGGCGCAGGTGAGCGCCTACTATGAGCCGACCAGAACGAGCCAGGACACGCTGGATCAGCCACTCAATCTTCCGTCGACGACGCTCTTCGCAGACAAGCAGGCCGTCGGTCAGTTCGGGACTGCGTTCGCGCATGCGGATGCAACCGTGGGGGTTAACGAAGCCGGCTCCATCTTTATCGACGCCCACACCAATAAGTCGGGCGGGGGCTTATTTTTCGATCACAGCGCTACGGCCGGTATCACCGGTACGATCTTTTTCACCGAGACGGAAGCCGGAACCGTTGGGCTGGTCTACACCGATGCCACCGACTTCGGCGTCGGTAGCGTCCAAATTCGCGACGCGTTGAACAACCAGGTTTTCGCTGTCGGAAGCCCCTCCAAATATGCGACGAGCAAGGCCTTTGCGCTGAGTGCGGGATTGTACTCCATCACTTGGAGCTTTGCCGGTCAATATGTGACTGGTCAAGGTGGTCCTGCTGCCATGGAATTGATCGTGTCTCAGATACCGGAGCCAACGAACCTGCCATTCGTTCTGGCCTGTTGTTGGATCGGGTGTCGCCGCAAAGGATTGTTTCTTGAACATCGAAGCAACCTGTCATGAATCTGGAACCTTGGTTGATCTTCGCGCTTGATCTATCATCCGCGGGAGCGAGCGCAACTCCGCCGCTCCGCATCATTAATATGCCCCGAGTGCGGGGGTTGGAGTTCGACCCTACTCTCCCAAACGAAGCGGCGTCCGAACTCCTTTCGTTACCGCAGGGACGCCGTGTTCTGTACAACGACGGCTTCGACCGCTTCCATGATGACAATGACCACGCTTACTGGGTTTTCAATTCGCCCGACGACGCGTATGGCGGGAAGTGGGGACTGTGGGTCGAAAACGGCGTTGCCGAAATGCAGGAGAAGTGGGACTCGTGGTTTGCTGATTTTTCTTCTCTCAGTCCCGATCCCGGCGACATCGACATGCTCGTCAGCGATGACGAGTGGAACCATCTCTTCCTGATCGACTCCAACACTACAGCGCTCCAGTACGACACGCCCCCGAACGATGTGCCGTACTGGGCGGACCAGAAAAGTAACCCGAAGTGGTACACGTATCTGTTCTTCGGCAAGACGATGGCGCAGTGGCTGGAGTTGGCGGGTGATCCCAATACCTCGTTCACCAACGGTCACGTCAACGACTGGGCAAGCCGAGACCATCACTTGGGCAACCCTGTTGTTTTGGAACAATGCGCTGCCGGATCAGGAGGACGATGAGCAGGCGCTGCATGATGTGATGGTGGCGACGCGGGACGCTTGTGAGGATGCGGAGCGGTATGTGCCGGTGACGAAGCGGCGGACGCCTTACAATGCGTCGGCGGTGGTGTCGGCGGTTTATTTGAACGACACGCATCGCGGGGTGGCGCGGGTGACCTTTGCGCCGGGGGTGAATTCGGCTTCATTTACGATTCGAGATATTGCGTTCACCGCGACGCGGCCGACGGGGAAGCTGGGGGCGTGGGTGGCGTTTGGGCCGATCCTGGATTTCGACAACCTGACGTTCGATGACGCGCAGGCGATGAGCCTGGACGATGCGAACATCCTGACGTTCGCGGGGACAAACGCGCTGAGCTTTGACGGTGCGCAGGGGCTGACGTTTGCGCAGGCGAATGCGTATCCGAACTGAGGGTTTGCGGCGCGGCTACTGTTCCAGGTTGTGCTGGATGGCGAATCTTAGGAGGTCGCTGCTGCGTTTGAGGTTGAGTTTGCGCTTGATGTGTTCGCGGTGAGCTTCGACGGTTTTGACGCTGATGAGGAGGTCTTCGGCGATTTCGGAGTTGTTCATGCCTTTGCCGATGCAGCGGAAGACCTGGAGCTCGCGGTCGGTGAGGGTGTCGATGGAGTGCTGGTCTTCCTTGTGCTTGTTGCCCATGAGGCCGGAGAGGATCTTGGAGGCGCTGCGGTTGCTGAGGTAGACGTCGCCGGCGAGGACCTTGCGGATGGCGGAGACGAGGTTGGTGGCGGACTCATTTTTCATGAGGTAGCCGCTGGCGCCGGCGCGGAGGGCGCGTTCGGCGTAGATGCACTCGTCGAAGACGGAAAGGACAAGGACGGGGATGGCGGGGTGGCGCTGCTTGAGCTCCTTGGTGAGTTCGAGGCCGTCGGCGCCGTTGAGGGAGATGTCGACGATGCAGATGTCGGGGGTGAGCTGATCGACCTGTCGGATGGCGTCGTAGGCGTTGTCGGCTTCGCCGCAGACGACCATGTCTTCCTGGTCTTCCATGAGGGAGGCGAGGCCGCGGCGGACGATGGGATGATCTTCAACGAGCAGGACGCGCCAGGAGGAGTTTTGCTGTGCCGTTGGCGCGTCCGACGGTTCGTGCAGCGGCTGGTGCGGCTGCGATGTTGTTTCGAACTGAACAGATGATTCGAGTCCCATTTGCTTCCCGCCTTTGAATAGTCAACGTTCCACCGACAATACGAGCGCGGTGGTTCATGATCTGGAGACCGAGGCCCTTTCCATTGAAGGAGCCTGGTCTCATTCCGACGCCATCGTCTTCAACGGTCAATGACACCCGATCATTGTCCGATTCGAGACGAACTAAAATATTTCTGGCCTTTCCATGGACGATGGCGTTGCGGGTCGCTTCCTGTGCGATCCGGTACAGATGTGTCGCCACAACTTTGTCCTGAACAGCAGTGCAGACGTGTTCTGAGAATGTACACGAAACATCGAAGACGCGTCCAGTGTTGATGGCGAGTTCTTCGAGGGCGGATTTGAGTCCGCCGACTTCCATGATGACGGGCTGGAGGCCGTGGGCGAGATCGCGGGCGCGGGCAATCGCTTGCTCGAGCATTCCTTCGATTTCCATGGCGATGATGGCTTCGCGCGGTCGTTCGTCGGCGAGGCGATGTTCGAGGCGCTTGGCTTTGAAGGTGACGCCGGTGAGGAACTGGCAAAGATCGTCGTGGAGGTCCTGGCCGATGCGTTGCTGTTCGCGCTCGGTGGCGCTGATGATTTCGCGCTCGAGGTGCTTGCGCTCGGAGAGGTCGCGGATGATGGTGCCGATGAATTCGATGTCGCCGGCGGCGTTCATCTGGGTGACGATGACCTGGTAAACGGGGACTTCTTTACCATTTGCGCCGAGGACGGCGGTCTCGGCGCTCCAGACGCCTTCACGGATGGCGTGGGGGAGGCCTTCGTTGATGATGAGCTTGCGCGCCCAGGTGGGGTGGTAGTCGAGAACGGAGTGGTGGTTGAGCGGCGCTTCGTCAGCGATGCCGAGCATGCGGCGGCCGGCGGGATTGAGATCGCAGAGGTGCAGATTGGGCCGTGCGGTGGCGACGAGATCGGGAGTGGCTTCGAGGAGTGCGGCGAGGCGCACGCGGGCGGCGTTGGCGCGATTGCGCTCGATGGCGGTGGCGACGATGTTGGCGATGGAGGTTAGGAAGTTGACGTCATCTTCGGCAAAGACGCGTGGGCGGCGGCTGTAGACGCAGAGGGCACCGTAGGCTTCGGTGCCGGACTCGATGAGGATTCCCAGGCCGCTGTGAACGTCAGTTGCTTCGGGTCGAGGGGGAACTTTCTGGTTATCGTGAGAAGCGGCGGCGAGGAGGGTTTGAGGCCTGCTTTTGAGGCCTTTTTCGTTGGCACTGTCGTGGATTTCATCCTGCGCGAGGGCGGCGACGAAGTCCATCCAGCCGGCGGAGGAGGGGCGGTCGATGGGGTTCTCGGGCTGGAGGTCGAGCATCTCGCAGTAATCGACTTCGAGCGTGCGCGCGACGGTGGAGGTGGCTTCCTGAATGAGGTGGAGGAGGTCGCCGTCCTGGAGCGCCTGCACGCCGAGTTGTGCGGCGGCGGATTGCTGGCGGGCGCGGTCGTTGAGAGCCTGCTCGGCGCGGCGGCGCTGGGCGATCTCCTGGCGCAGGCGATCGTTGACGGCGGTGAGCTCGGCGGTGCGCTGCTGGACCTTGGCTTCGGATTCGGCGTGGGCGCGGCCGAGAGATTCTTCGGCTTTCTTCCACTCTGTGACGTCCTGGGCGGCGGCCATGAGCGTGATGGGCTGGCCGACCTGGTTGATGATGGGTTTTCCGCGGACGTAGAGGATGCGCTCGTCACCGTTGCCGGCGTTGATGCGATGGTAGATCTCGAAGGTTGTTCGATTTTTGCAGGCGCGGCTGATTTCGTCCTTGACGCGGCCGCGGTCCTTGAAGTGGACAAAATCTATGAAAGACTCGAAGGTTGCGCTGGTGACGTTATCGGGAAGCGCATAGATGCGTTGGAGGTTGTCGGACCAGGTGACGTGGTTGGCGCGGATGTCCCATTCCCAGCTTCCAAAGCGGGCGAGGTGCTGAGCTTCGGCGAGGAGCATTTCGCCGCGGTGGATCTGCTGCTGAGCTTTGCGGCGGAGGCGGGCGAGGAGGGTGAGGGCGGCAATGGTGGCGGCGGTCGCGCTGAACAGGACGAGGATTTCAGCATGGGGATGGGCGGGCGCGAGCGCGAAGATAGCGAACGCGGTGATCGCGGGCGCGACGATGAGGATTCGGAGAATGAAGAGATAGAACGGCTTCAATACGACTCACTCGCTGGGGGTGCGGGGGAGAGAGCAAGCTGAGGCGTTGGCGACCACCGAGGAATCATCGACGCGTGGAGATACGTCGCGCGGATTCATTGCGGTGGGGAGCCGTAACTCTGGAGAAATCACCCACTAACCCGCTTCAGCCTTGAAGGAGGATTGTGCCTCGGAAATGGTGGGAAAGTCAACACGGTTCTTGCGAAGAGAAGCGTTTGCCGGTATCGATTGCACCCGGCGGGGCAAGTTGGATGAATAAATCCAAGGTAGTGGGTTGATGGGCCTGGTTGGTCGAGGCTGCATCAGTTGGAAAACCGGGTGTTGAAGCGGGCGGAGCTTGTGCTCGCGCAATCACTCCCGAGGAGCGATCCGCTGTGGCGTGGAAGTCTTCACGCGGGGCGGATGACGCTTGAGTTCCATCACTACGAGAACCGAGAGAAGCGAACGCGGCGCTTAAAGGGCGCTTGTGGGAGAGAGATGCGCAGGGAAGATCGTCAGTTGATGGTGGAGAGGCTGGAGCTACGCCGGCTGCTTGCCAGCTACGTGGTGTCTCCGAACGGAAGCGACGCCGGCAGCGGCCAGGCGGGCGCGCCGTGGGCGACGCTTCAGCACGCTGCGCTGGCGGTGGTGGCGGGGGACACGGTGACGGTGAAGGCGGGGAACTATGCGGGCTTCATCATGGGGTGGGACGTTCACAACAGCGGGACTGCGGCTGCACCGATCACGTGGAACGCGGAGCCGGGGGCGACGATCGTCTCACGGAACAGCAAGACGGCGGATGGGATCAATCTAGAGGGCGTGAGCTACATCAACATCAATGGGTTCGTGGTGAACAACCACAACGGGGACGGGGAGATCGATCGGGCGGGGATTCGGGCGGCGGACAGTTCGCACATCACGATCACCAACTGCATGACGCTGGAGAACGGGACGTGGGGGATTTACACGAGCCACGTGGATGACGTGGCGATCGAGCACAACGTCTCGGCGAACAACAACGCGATCAAC
>DASVUC010000106.1:0-10493 GCA_036387255.1 Tepidisphaeraceae bacterium
ATGGATTGCCCCCAGCACCATGGCGCAGTCCTGCGCACTGCGCCCGATCGGGCCGACCTTGTCCAGCGTCCGCGACAGCGCCATTGCCCCATGCCGCGACACCCGACCATACGTCGGCCGCAGCCCGGTGGTGCCGTTCACCATGCAGGGCGAGATGATTGACCCATGCGTCTCCGTCCCGATCGCGAACCCCACGCATCCCGCCGCCACCATGGCGCAAGGACCCGCGCTGGATCCGCTCGATCCCTCCTTGGGCGACCACGGACACCGTGTCGTCCCCCCGAACCACACATCCCCCATGCAAAGCTCCCCAAGCGAAAGCTTCGCGCACAGCACCGCACCTGCGTCTTCGAGCTTTGCGATCACCGTCGCATCGTGATCGATGAGGCGATTTTTGTAGATTTCGACGCCCCATGTGGTCGGATATCCCTTTGCCGCAAAGCAATCCTTCGCCCCATAGGGAATACCATGCAGGGGCCCTCGGCTCTTCCCTGCAGCAAGCTCCTCATCCGCGCGCTGCGCGCTCGCCAGCGCCCGCTCTTCCATCAGCGTGATCACCGCATTGAGCTTGTTGCCGATGGTCTTCAGCCGCTGGAGATACATCTTCGTCAGTTCCAGCGACGTGACCTTCTTCGCGTGGACTAAGCGGGACAAATCCGCCGCCGAAGCAAACGCCAGCGACTCCACCTTCCCGTCGTAGCTGCGCAACTCCCCCTCCCGCATGACAAACTTGGACTCCCCCCGCGGCACCTTCGTTCCCGCCACCCGTGGATTGAATTGCACCGCCGGCTCCGCCTCGTCCAGCTCCCGCTTGCGCAGCGAAACGTAAAGACCCCGCTTCCCCTTTACGCTGCCGAGCGCCATCTCCTGCTCTTCGCGACTGTAAGGATGCCCCAGCACCTTGTCGGTTGAAGCCAGATCCTCAACCGTGACGTCATCCGCCTGCGTCGTCGCGGGATTGGTCGCGGGCTTCGTCGCCGCTTGAGCCCGCGCTGTGGCAGCCCTATCTGCAATGCTCGCCGCGATTCCCGCTGCCGCGATCGATTTCAATACGCTGCGCCTGCTTTTGCGCTCCGACAAACGATATGGCTTCAACGCGCCTCCTCCAGTCCCCAAACATTACCTTCCGAATCGTAAAAGCCCGTGAACCGCGGGCTCTCGCCCTGTTGCCGAGGTTCCTCAACCCTCACCCCGTGGCTACGCAGCGCCGCGATCGTCTCATCAAAATCCCCGCTCGTCAGGCACGGCATCGGCGCTGTCTGATCCGTGGACGTGCCTTTACCCGGATGGATCGCAATGTTCATGAACCCATTGCTCAGCGCCGCATAATGCGGCGCTGCTGAGAACGTCACCTTGAAGTTCAGCACACGCTGGTACCACTCCAGCGCGCGGTTGAAGTCGGACACATAAAACATCACGTGCGAGTACGCCAGTTTCATTGCCGCTCCTGTTTCAGTTGCTAATCACTGCTCGAACCACCGAGCCGCAAGAGGCTTCCCCCACGTCGCCGCCGACTTCCCCGTGTGGTCTGGTACGCTGGGTCTTCAAAGCACTTCAACTTTTCGATTGGCCCTCAAACGACTTCCTTCACCCACCCCGGCGCAATTGGCTTGCCGCGCGTCCCGCTCGACTTGCCCGCCTGGATAAACTCCAGGATGGCCTTGGTAAATGCCGGCAGATCATCGGGCGTGCGCGCGGTGATGATGCCGCCGTCCACCACGCATTCCTCATCCACCCATTGGCCGCCCGCGTTGATGACGTCATGCACGATCGACATGTAGCTTGTGCAGCGCTTGCCCTTGAGCGCATCGGTCGAGCAGAGCATCCAGGGCCCGTGGCAGATCGCCGCCATGGGGATCTTGTTCGCGGCCGCCGCGCGCACAAACTTCACCATGCCGCCATCGCGCCGCATGTGATCGGGTGACGATCCGCCGGGAATCACGATGAGCTGATAATCCGTCGCCCGCACCTCGCTCGCCGCTTTTTCGCTCTTCTGCGGGTAGCCGTGCTTGCCGACAAATGTCTCCCCCGCCTTGGGGCCGATGATGTCCACCTCATGCCCCGCCTCTTTCAGCCGCAGCCGGGGGTATTGCAGCTCGAGGTCCTCGTACATCTTCTCCACAAGAATCGCGATTTTTGCCATGAAACTCCTGGTCTGGCGTTAATGTACACGCGGGCCGGACAAAGGTCGCGTGCAAGATCAGCGGCGAGCGGTAAAACTCCGCTTATGTCATCACGGCTTCGCCCGCTGATCGCCTGGCTTATAATCCTCGCCTGCACTGCGTTCATCATCTACGGCTCGCGCGACAACGACCGCCACGCCGAAAGTCAACGCCTTCTCCCCTCCCCCCAGTTCGTCCTCCAGGCGCGGTACATGCTCGGCTTCCACACCCTCCTCTCCTCCATCCCCAACCGGGCCGCCAATCAAGACGCCTCGCTCCTCCAGGCTCTCAACCAATTCGCCAAAACCTCCGCCGAGAGGCTTCAGGTCACGACCATCATCGCAGAAGTTCGCGGCAATGACGCCGCCCTCGAGCATCTCGAGTCGATCAACAGCGAGATGACCGACCCGCAGCTCCGGCAGGATGCGGAGCTGTTCCGCATGGTTTACAACGGTTCTCCGGAGCGCCTTTCAGCCCACGACCGCCAGTTGCTGATCGAACATCACCAGTTCTTCGCCCGGCTGCTCCTGACGCGCGGCAAGCCCGCCACCGATCCCGATCGCGCCAACATCCTCACCAGCGCCAAGCGCACGGCGATCGCCGCCGGCTTGATCTTCGTCATTGCCGGCGCGGGCCTTCTCGCGGGCTTCGGCTTATTCATCGCCGCCATCGTCCTCTTCTCCACCGGCAAACTGCGCCGCCGCTACCTCATCACCCGCAACGCCTCTGTCGTTTTCCTTGAATGCTTCGCCCTCTACTTCGTCGGGATGATCGCGATCTCGCTCCTCTTCCACCGCGTTCTTGGACAGCAGGCGCTCTGGCCCAGCGCGCTTTTTCTCCTCCTGCCGATCATCTTCCTCTACCCCGCCAGCCGCATCGGCGCAGGCTCCACCGCGCGCATTCTCGGCTTCATCCCCACCGCATCACCGAAGGCGCGCCCGGCGCTGATCTCCATCCTTCGCGAGATGATCGCCGGCGTCGCCGGTTACATCGCCGGTCTACCCCTCTTCTTCCTGGGAATCATCCTCACGCTCTTCCTCTCCCGCTTCGCCCAAGCCCAACCCACTCATCCGATCATCAACTACGCCGGACGATCCTGGCGCGTCACCCTCCAGCTCTACCTCTTGGCTTGCCTCGTCGCCCCAATGGTCGAGGAAACCTTTTTCCGCGGCACCCTCTACGCCTACCTCCGCCCGCGCACCGGCTACTTCCTCTCCGCCCTGATCTCGTCCGTCATCTTCGCCGCCATCCACCCGCAAGGCTGGACCACCCTCCCTGTCCTCACCGCCATTGGCTTCACCCTCGCCACTATCCGCGAATGGCGCCAAACCGTCCTCGCCCCCATGACCGCGCACGCCCTCAACAACTTCGTCGCCACGACTTTCCTCACGCTGGCGTTAAGTTGAACCTCCGGATATGCGCCTGCCTATGCCAGACCTCGCCAGCAAAATCATTTTAGAGCGATCCCACCGAAACGCGTTCTAGATCTCCAGCCCCAGCTTCTCCTGCACGATATACAACGGTCGCTGCTTGATCTCTTCGTAAATCCGGCCGACGTACTCGCCCAGGATGCCGATGGCGATCATCTGCACGCCACCCAGAAAAAGGATCGCCAGGATCAAGGTCGTAAACCCGCTTCCCGCTTCTTTGTGCATTGTGAAGAACGTAATGAAGTAAAACAGCGACAGCGCGAAGGTGATGGATGAAACGAGAATTCCCATATAGGTCACCCACCGCAGCGGCCGATAGCTGAAGCTGAAGATCGCGTCCATCGCATAATGAATCAGCTTGCGCAGTGTCTGTTTGGGCGCACCCGCCGCCCGATCCTGTCGATCGTACAAGACGCTGCCCTGCTTGAATCCGAGCCAGCTTCGCAAGCCAGGTATGAATCGGTTGCGCTCCGGCAGCTTGTTGAACTCATCCACCACCCGCCGATCCATCAACCCAAATATTCCCGCATCCGGAGCGCTTGGCAGATCCGTCAGCGCCCGCATCACCGGATAAAACAGCTTGAATCCGATCGACCGCACGCCCTCCTCGCTCCGGCTCGTGCGCTCCCCCAGCACCACCTGGTACCCCTGCTTCCACTTGTCCACCATCTCGGTGATGACCTCGGGAGGGTCCTGCAAATCGCCGTCGATCAGGACAACACAATCCCCTCGTGCATGATGGACGCCGGCAGTCACCGCAGGCTGATGACCGAAGTTTCGGGACAGATTCACCAGCTTGATGCGCGGGTCTTCGGCATGGAATTGTCGGATCATCTGCGCCGAATCATCGCGTGAGCCGTCGTTGACGAGAATCGCCTCCCACGTCTCGCCGGTGGCGTCCAGCGCGGCAGTAGTCCGCCGCCGCAGCTCCGGCAAATTCTCTGCCTCGTTGTAGATGGGAACCACCACCGAAACCATGCTGCGGCGAATCATACACACGCTGTCGCCCGCGTGCATCCACGTGTTGCGATACCTGATGCGAATCTGGAGAAGCGGTGCCACAGCTTCCATCAGCGCCCGTCGCTGCGGCCGTCCGACAACCTGGAATACAACCAAAACCTCCAATCTCGGCCCCCGCGCCGCCGCGCATTTCGTATGTCTTAGCGCGGGCACGAGGAAGGCGACCAACAAGGTCCTCGTGGGGCCGCTGATTCAGACGGACGAAGATCTTCAGGTCCCACCCGGGCTCGCGATCGAGCGGGCGATCTGGCTGCTCTTCCACTCCGTCCACAACCGCTGCGCGAGGCGCCCAATCCGGGCGGCGCGCTCCAGGGCGAGGGCGTACGGAGGTGCCCCATGTTGTGGTTTTGTTCAAAGCTCACACCCATTGGCGTCGATCTGGGAGGCCGGTGCATCAAGGCGGCCCAACTGCTCAAGAGCCGGCAAGGCGACGAGCTCCACGCGGCCGCGATCATCCCCGTCTCGGCTGCAACAGCTTCCATGGAACGCTCCATCGAGCTGCTCAAGCGACGCGTCGAAACCGGCGGATTCTCAGGCCGATCCATCGTCATCAGCTCCCACGCAAGCGGACATGCCGTCGCCCTCGAATCCGCGGGATTCCGCGTAAAAGCGGTCGATTGCGACTGCATCGCCCTGGCCCGCGCCTGTGCGGCAATGGCCGCTCAACAGCCCACCTTTGCCATCGCCGACATCGGTTGGACCCGCGCCACCTTCGCCATCGCGCACGGCGGCGACATCCTCTACAAACAGCAGCTTCGCTTCGCCGCGCTGGGCGATGTCCACGCCTCTATCATCGATCGCTTCGGCTTATCCCCCGACATCGCTGAGGGGTTGCTCTCGGATGTCTATGCGGATTTCGTCGCGTCCGCATCGCCGCCGGAATCCGTTCACGCCGCGTGGACGCGCACGCATCTCTCACGCCGCCTCAGCGACCTGACTGCCGAGCTGCGCGAGCTTCTGCTTCATGCGAGCGCTTCCCCATGACCATCAACCGCCTGCTCCTCACCGGCGGCGGCGCCTGCGCGAAAGGACTGGACGCGAGCCTCGCCGCGCGGCTGAACATGCCGGTCCTCACCTGCCGCCCCAGCGCTCTTCTACACTGCAACGGTACCTTCCACGACCTGGCGCAATCGCCGCTGCTGGTCCAGTCCATCGGCCTCGCCAAGTGGGGCCGCTGACGCCCTTGCGTTATCGGACGCCCGCGGACGAGAGACCTTAAGTGCTCCGCCGATCGTGACGATTCTTCCGACTGGAGAACCGTTCATGCGAGCACTTAAGCGTCTTCGAATCTGGGGCTTTTCCGCGGCCGAGATCTTCGTGGTGGCCGTCGTCCTTACGGTCATTGCGGGCAACGCGATTCCGCGCCTGACCCGAGGCGCCGACGGCATCGCCGAAGCCGCCCTTGCCGGCGATCTCGCGGTTTTGCGCAATGCGATCGATCTCTACGCCCGCGATCACGGCGGCAATTTCCCCAGCCATGCCACCTTCGACGCCCAGCTCACGCAGTACACCGACGCAGCGGGAAATCCATCATCCGTCGCTGACGACAAGCACCCCTTCGGACCATACCTTCGCAAAGTCCCCGTCCTCCCCGTCGGCCCCAAAGGCGTCCGCGCCACGGACACCGTCGTCACCCCCACTCAATCCACCCTCGGCGCCTGGCTTTACAACCCCGCCACCGGCGAGATCCGAGCCGCCCTTCCAGACTCCGCAATCGACTACACCGGCAAACGCTACAACGCCTACTAGACTTGGTACACCTCGGGCCTCTCGCGCATGCATCTGCTCGTCGGGCAACTACGCCGCCTGTCGCGCCCTCTGCTGAACCCCCATCAGCGCATCAAACCCGCTGAAATCCATCTTCAAAAACACCTCAACCAGGTTCGGATCAAAATGCGTCCCCGCGCAGCGCCGGATCTCCTCGAACACATTCTCCCGCGTCAGCGCCTCGCGATAGGACCGTGTTGAGCTCATCGCGTCAAATGCATCCGCCAGCGCGATGACCCGCGCCACCAGCGGCACCTTCTCTCCCGCCAGCCCCGCCGGATATCCAAAGCCGTCATACCGCTCATGATGATGCAGCACGCCCGGCAGCGCCTCGTCCAGCCCCGGCACGTGGCGCAGCATCGTGTAGCCCGTCTCCGCGTGCCGTTGCACCAGCGTGATCTCGCTCGCGCTCAGCCGCGCGCTCTTCGTGAGAACGCTCTCCGGCACAGCGATCTTGCCAATGTCATGCACCAACCCCGCCAGTCGGTAGTTCTCCACCTGCCGATCATCCAGACGCAGCGCCTCGGCCATCATGCTCGCCAGCAGCGAGACGCGCTGTGCATGTCCTCGCGCAAAAGGATCCTTCGCCTCGATCGCGGCCACCAGCGCCTCGGCGAGCGCTGCCGACTTTCTCGAGTGGCAGGCGCGCCGCTGGTGCGCCTGCCGCACCGCTTCCTGGAGGTGGTGATTCCGCACCAGATCCTCGTGCATCCAATTCAGCACGTTCAGCGTGTTGTCCAGATCCGACTGCCCGTGCCGCAGCAGCGGCACGCAAACCGTCTTCACCCGCGATACGTCTAGTTTCGCGCTCGCGCAGGCGATGGCGAACTGCGCCGAGTCGCACACCGAATCCAGCAGCACCAGCGCCAGCGAGAGCGACCGCCGCTCCCCCGCATGATCCTGGACGAACGGCGCCAGCACCCATCCCGGCAGCGGCTTGATCACCGCCGGCTCCGCCGCTTGCGCCAGTTTTGTCGCCGCGTTTTGCACCATGGACCGAACCACCGTGGAGCGCAACAAAGGCACCAGTGCGCTCGGTCCCTCCGGCTCGATCAGCGATTTCGTCTGCATGTCCAGGTGCCAGCATGGAATGCCGAGCTGCGCGCACCGCTGGGAAAAGGTTTTGAGGAAAGTCCCCGACGCGTCTGAATGGTGTTCGCTCATCCGAAGGCCCGTAAACAGTCGCCTCGATGAGCATCGGCGAATTCCATGCATCAATTCACAGCAGCAGAATCGCTCGGATTATCGGGCCAAGGTTGCAGCGAGTAGACCTTCAGCGGGGGTGGGGAAGTGGGGGGCGGCAGGTAAAAGATCGGAACAAAAAAAAGCGACGGTAGCTCCGTTGCGTGGGGGGGGACACGCGGGGGATCGGAGGCTACCGTCGAGGATCGTTATTCAGTTATCGAGGTCGTAGGGCTAACCCCTTCGACCCATACATTAGTCAATGCTGGGGGTCGCCGTCAACAGCGCGTCAAAAAAATTTTTGTGTCCGCCGCGCTAGCAACAGTCCCGCCGCGACAGCTGCCAACAGACGTCACGTTCCCTAGGCAATCGCAGTCACAGCGTTAAGCTGCGGGAATGGACAAGATTGCCGTCGTCACCGGTGCGGGAAGCGGAGTTGGTCGTGCCGTCGCCATTGAGTTAACGCGCCAGGGCTGGCAAGTGGCGGCGCTCGGCCGCCGACCGGAAATGCTCGATGAAACCGCAAAGCTGGCGGGCAAGGACGTCATCCCCATGCCGTGCGACATCAGCAAACCCTCCGAGGTTGACGCAATGGCCGGGCGCGTTCGCGCAGAGTTGGGCGTGCCCGGCGCGGTCGTGAACTCCGCCGGCGTCAACGTCCCCAAACGGGCGCTAGCGGATCTCTCGGTCGACGACTACCAGCACCTCGTGGACGTAAACCTCACCGGCGCATTCCTGTGCGTCCACGCCTTCCTGCCGGACATGCGCCAGCGCGGTAGCGGCACCTTCGTCCACGTCATCTCCGACGCCGGACTCTTCGCGAATCGCGTCTCCGGCGCCGCTTACATTGCCGCAAAGTTCGGCCTTACAGGCCTCTCCGACACCATCAACGCCGAAGAGCGACGCAATGGCATCCGCTCCGTCGCCGTCTTCCCCGGAGAGATCAACACCCCGCTCCTGCTCAAGCGTCCCGTCATCCCTACTGAGGACGCGCGTCTGAAAATGCTACAACCGGAAGATGTGGCAGCGTGCGTCCTCTTCGGAATCAACCTCCCCGAGCGTGCAACCGTCGAGCAATTGCTCGTGCGGCCACGATGGTTGTGATCCACCGTCGCACCTCGACGATTTACCTCGCATCTGTCCCAGGTACATTCAGCCTGCCCGTGCGACGCAAGCTCGGCGACCATCTACGGCTTCACCGGCACCGGCGCTGGTTGCGTTGCAGCGGGCGCTGTCGCAGGTTGGGTAGCCGCCATCGCGTAGGCCTTCGTCGTCACGCTCGGATCCAAAACGAAATACGGCGTCTTCGGCTCCACCCCCGGCGGTACGTACGCCGGCGCAGGCTTCCCCTGCGGCTTGAGACTCGTCAGATACTTGTAGACCGCGCGCAGGTCCTGATTGCTCATCGCATGGATGATGCTCCACGGCATCGGCGGGCGCGTGTTTCGCGACTTCAGCACCTTCACGAAGTCATCTTCCGTAAACTGGCTGGCGAAGAGCCGAAGGTTCGATCCGTACGTCGTGCCCCACGGCCCGCGAAAGCCGACCCCCAGACCCGTCAGCATCGCTTCTTCCGGCACCCCTTGCCCGCCGCTCTCCATCCAGCCGGGCGTATGGCAATCATGACACCCGCCAATATTCGTCAGGTACTTCCCGGCTTCGATCGCACTGGCCGCTTGCACGGATGGCTGCGTGCTCGCCTGCGTTGTGGCGGGCGCTGACGCCGGTTGCTGCGCGACCGTTGAATTAGTCCAATAAATTGCCATGACTCCCGCCGCCGCGCAGAAGAGCAGGGGGATGAACTTGTTCAAGCTCCGACAGCAGGACATTGACTCACTCTCCAAAAACATCAACACGATGCCAAGGCGTTGCCTGAACCCCGCTCAAGGCGTCTGAACCTCAAACCCCCGACCCTCGCCTCCCAGATCCACCGGCTCAATTCGCGGCACCAGCAAATGGATCACCAGCAGCGCCGCCAGGTACGCGCCTCCCGCGATAGCGAACACGAGGACGTAACTGCCGAACACATCCCGAAGCCGCCCAGCCGACAGGTTCAGGAAGAATCCTCCCATCGCGCCGGCGAAACCACCGATGCCCACGACCGAGCCCACCGCCTTCCGCGGGAACATGTCGCTGGTCAGCGTAAAGAGATTGGCGGAGAATCCCTGGTGCGCCGCCGCCGCGACACCCACCAGCCACACCGCCAGCCACTGATTTTTTACGATCGGCGCCATCACCACCGGCACGATGCAGATCGCGCACACCAGCATCGCCGTCTTTCGCGCGGCGTTGGTGGACCATCCCTGCTTGAGCAGCCGTGAGCTGAGCCATCCGCCGCCAACAGAGCCCACATCCGCGAGCAGGTAAACGGTGATCATTGGCAGCCCGATCTTCTTCAAATCCAGCCCGAACCGCTCGTTCATCACCACCGGGAACCAGAACAGGTAGAACCACCAGATCGAATCGGTCATGAACTTCCCGATGGCGAACGCCCACGTCTGGCGGAACCTGATCAACTCCGACCAAGGGACGCGGACCGCCGGATCGGGCGGATCGCTCTGGATGTAGTCGAGTTCCTCCGGCGATAGCTTCGGGTGCTCCGTTGGCTTGCGATACAGCGGGAGCCAGAAGAATACCCAAACAAGACCCGCCAGCCCCGTGATGATGAACGCGTCCTTCCATCCGCCTTTCCACGTCAGCGCGATCCATGGGACGACTGCCGGTGCGACGATGGCGCCCACATTCGACCCGGCATTGAAGATGCCCGTGGCCGTCGCGCGTTCTTTCTTCGGGAACCATTCCGCAGTGGTCTTGATGGCTGCGGGAAAATTCCCCGATTCCCCAATGCCCAGCATGAAGCGTGCAACCATGAATGACACGGTCCCCCACGCCAGCGCATGCCCAGCCGCAGCCAGAGACCACACCGTCAGGC
>DASVUC010000107.1:0-20359 GCA_036387255.1 Tepidisphaeraceae bacterium
GGATGGCGCCGTGGAGGGCTGGGCCGGAGGTGACGCCGAAACAGTCGCGGTAGCAGGTTGCCAAATTCGCGCGGATGGAGGTCTCGTCGATCTCGTGCACCATGATGCGGCCGTCGGGGAGTCGCGTGCCGTACTTGATTGGGGGCCCGAACCGCTCCGGGACGATGGCAAGTGCGCCGGCGGCTGCGGCGGTGATGAACGTCTTCAGGCAGGTTGCGTCCTGCACCCACCCGTCGACATCCAGCAGGAGGTAGAGATCGAAGCCGGGGAGCAGTTGGGGGATGAATGGGCGGTTCAATTGGCCTCGCCGCGCCTGCGGGACATCCGCTCTGCCGGGGAAGTCGATAGCCCAGGGCATGGGCATGACGTGGTCGACGCGGCTGGTGAGACTGTGGGTTTGATCGGGAGACAAACCCAGATCCAGGACAATGCGCTTTAAGGGGAAGACAACGACCTGTGCTTCAAGCGCGGCGAGGAAGCTGTCGAGCATCGGGAAGTAGGCGGCGTCGGACGCGACGACGAGAGCCACGGAAGCTGGCGTTGCGCTGAGCATAGAGCTTGAGCATCTCAAAGCGGGTTCTGGAGAAAAGCAACGGGACCTGCCGGCGAGATTCTGAGCAACGAAGGAGGGGAGATGTGCGAACGCTGGAACCACGCCAGGGAGTGCTTTACTCAGTTATGAAGTTATGGCCGGGTGAGGTTGGGGGCGAGAGAACCGCACGGATTTTCTCCAGGATTCTGCTCTTGCAGAGAAAGCACACCCGCGTATAGTAGTGTTTACTAACTTTTTAGGAGGTTTGGCATGCGGAAGGGTTGGATGGTTGTTGCGGTGGTCATGTTGGTGTGCAGATGGGGAATGGGTGGAGAGACGACAAGTGAGACCAGCGCGAAGGGGCAGGTTCGGATTGGGAAGTACGATCCGCGGGCGGTGGCGGTGGCGTGGGCGGCGTCGAAGCCGCACGCGAAGATCATGGCGGCGAAGATGGAGGAGATGAAGAAGGCGAAGGCCGAAGGGGATCAGGCGAAGGTGAAGTCGCTGGAGGCATGGGGGAAGCGGCACCAGGCGAAGCTGCATTCGCAGGGTTTCAGCGGCGCGGATGTAAGCGACATCATGGCGACGGTAAAGGAACAGTTGCCCGATGTGGCGAAGCGTGCCGGGGTGAACGTGGTGGTAGGAAAACTGGACTTCGCGGGACAGGGCGTGGAGGTGGTGGATGTGACGGATGAGGTGGTGAAGGTGTTTGAGCCAAGTGAGCGGACGTTGAAGATGATTGAGGACTTACGGAAGAAGCCGGTGGTGGATGAGGAGGTGGTAACAAAGGGCGAGGAGTAGGCTTGTCCGAAGAGATTGGGACGAGCGGAACGGTTGAGTCAGGTGTTGTGGAAGGGAATATCGTGGCCTGCACAGGTGAGGTCCGGTCTCAGATGCTTCTGAGTACCTTCAGCTCGGACGAGCGAACGAGGGCGCTGTGGGATCTTCCCATTTGTGGTATGATGGTGCGAATACAGGGAGAGTGCGATGAGCAGTCAGCGTGTGCGGCGGACCCTCGCGGTGGCGGTGGGCGTGGGTGTGATGGCGGCAGTCCAGCAGGGTTCACTCGGCGGGGTGTCGTATGATCTGCGTTTTTCAGGGGCGGTAACGGGGAACATCTTAACTGCGCACCAGGCCAAGGCGGTGCCGGGAAACATGTATGAGGTGGAGTTGTGGGCGCGGGTGAGTGGGACAAATGGGACCACGAGCGATGAGGGAATCCAGTTTTCGTGGGTGAAGCTGCTGAGCACTCAGTCGGCCCCGGGGAGTGGCGCCATCTTGTCCGGCGGCATAACCGGGTTCGCGGCGACTCCCGAGTTCCAATCGTTCACAGGGACCTCGCCGGCTCATCGCAACGGCAGTGGAGCCGATTTGAACGGCGATGGGGTGATCGATTGGGGATCGAGTTCCACGTCAAACTCCGACACCAACTACGCGTACCCGCGGCAGAGCGGGATCGTGAACGGTGGCGGAACGGTCGGTCAGGCGGTGGATGCGAACACTTGGGAGTTCAAGCTGGCAACGTTCACGGTTTCCGTGGGTACGGTGGGCGCCTTTGGGGAGAGCACGCGGTTGGATATGGTGAAGCCAAACGCCACGAGCGCGATTGCCCTTAACTATGCGTTTGCGAAGGTGGACGGGGGGAATTTCTTCGTGACGAATCAGAATCAACAAGGGGCGTATGCGGCGAGCACGGGGGTTGAATTTGTGGTGCCGGAGCCGTCGGTGGTCGGGTTAATCGGGGCGGCGGCGGCGGTGGGGTTGGTGCGAAGGACGAGGTCTTCGAAGCCTTGATAAAATGGATATTGCCTCCATCGGATGTGCCCGGTTAATTTGCGCGCATTACCGACCAGGAGACAGCATGCAGAGAATGAATTGGTTTGCGGCAGCGATTTTGGGATGCGCGCTCGTTGTCGGGTGCGATTCGAAGACCGAGACGCCGAGTGGGGCGCCGGCGAATAATCCGCAGGCAACAGAGAAAGCCGCCGGCGAGATGAAGTCGAAGACCGAAGATGCGGCGGAGCGTGCGAAGGATGCCGCGGGTCATGCAGGCGGGGACACGAAGAAGTCCGCGGAGCAGGCGGCGGATGCGCTGAAACAGAACGCCAACTCGGCGGCGGAATCGGTCAACAGCAACGCGGCCGCCGCTGGCGATGCGGCCAAGCTTCAGCAGGTCATGGACCAGATCAAAGCGAAGAAGTGGGACATCGCGGAGACGACGCTGAAGGAGCTGGAAACGAGGAAGAGTTCGATGCCGGCGGCGATGCAGCCGCAGGTGGATAACGCCCGGAAGATGCTGGATGCCGCCAAGGCTGGGCTGGCGACGACGAACCCATCGAGCGTATCGCTGCCGAAATAGCGGCGCGTTGATCTGTTTGTATCGAAAACATTCTCCGCGCTTGGCTCACTGCCGTCAGGCAAAGCGCTGAAGCGGAGAGTGAAGGGCGGTGGCTCTTTGGGCTGCCGCCCTCGTTGTTTGATCGAAGTGGCGGGGAGCGCTCGGATTCCGCGTTCTGCGACAAGGCGTTGAATCCGGCTGCCCGCGCTGTGCAACCGGCGGGTTCTGGACTATCATGGGTTGAGAGTAAAACCATGGTTGATCCGCTTCAAATTCCTGACAACGTGTTGACGCTTCAGCTTAAGAAGGTTGTGAACTGGGCCCGCCGGTCGAGTTTGTGGCCGCTGCCGTTCGCTACGGCTTGTTGCGGGATTGAGCTGATGGCAACGGCGTCGTCGCGTTTTGATCTGGCGCGTTTTGGGGCGGAGGCAATGCGGTTTTCGCCGCGGCAGGCGGATTTGATGATCGTCGCGGGGCGGGTGACGACCAAGATGATGCCCGTGCTTCAGCATATTTATCAGCAGATGACGGAGCCGAAGTGGGTGATCTCCATGGGGGCGTGCGCGTCAACCGGCGGGGTTTTTGATGCGTATGCGACGATTCAGGGGATCGATCAGTTTATGCCCGTGGACGTGTATGTGCCGGGTTGTCCGCCGAGGCCGGAGACGCTGATTGAGGGGATCATGGCGATC
The DNA here is from genome assembly GCA_036387255.1 of Tepidisphaeraceae bacterium. Lineage (GTDB taxonomy): Bacteria > Planctomycetota > Phycisphaerae > Tepidisphaerales > Tepidisphaeraceae > DASVUC01. The sequence goes on from DASVUC010000107.1 coordinate 3,563, forward strand.
CAGCGGATCATTGATGAGGATGGATTGCCTCCGGCGGGAAAGCGTCGGCCGTTGCAGATTGCGATTGAGCCGAGCTACAAGCCGGCGCCACAGCCGACGCCGGTGACCGTGGGTGGGGTGCGGGTTTAGGAAACGGCGTAACTCCGTTTAGGCAACGAGCTGCACGCGATCGTCTCGGAAATCCGCGTGCCTGATGCCTTTGGTATCACCACGCGATAGAGGAGCGGGCGAAGAGGGGGAACACCGCTGGGTTTAGCCTTTGAGGTAGCTGACGGTGAGGCTTGGTCCGGCTTCGTTGAGGTTGGAATAGGCGAGGGCGCCGGTTGTTGTTTCGGCTACTTGCATTTCTCGCCCGCCGGCACCGTAGTCGGTGAAGGCCCACTTCTTGAAGGTGCCTTTGGCACGGATCACGTGGTTCTTGGATTTGTCGAAGTAGAGAATGTTGGCCAGTCCGGAGGCGTCGTAGAAGAGGTTCGTGTAGAGCCCCTGCTTGCCCAGCGCGGCGACGGTGGTGGCAGACCACGTGAGGCCGTCGGTGATGGCGTATTTCAGGCCGCTGTTGTAGGCGTCGTAGTAGCTGATGGAGGGCTGGTAGACGCCGGCGGGATCCTTGGCGGGGTTGAAGGCCATCGACATGTACCCGCCGCCGATGGGCGTGGTGCTGTCGACGGTTTGGATCTTCCAGCCGGTCTTATATTGGACGGCGTACTTGTAGCGACCGCCCGAGGTGTCTTCGTAGCAGATGGCGACCTTGCTGACGGTCGGGCGGTTGGGGTCGAGGGTCATCATGCCCGAGCGACCGACGGTGCCGGCGGCGTCGACAGTGGAGATCGTCCACCCGCCGCTGTTGGCGACTGCGAGGCGCAGGTCGCCCTTGGTGCGATGGAAGTAGCTGATCATTGGGCCGTCGGATCGGCTGAAGACGAGGCTGGGGTAGAGACCGACGGAGCCGAGGGAGTCGACGGTTTCAGTTTTCCAGGCGCCGCTGGTCAGGCGTGCGTACTTGAGGTCACCATTGTTGCCGTCGAAATACGCGATGCCGGGGACGCCCTTGCTGTCGAGGGCGAGGGAGATGTAGGCGCCGGCGTCGAGCCCCGCGTCGACAGTCTGCGGGATGGACCATTTGCCGGCGGTGTCGCGGACGGCGTACTTAAGGTTGCGCGCGGTGCGATCGAAATAAGCCATGTGCAGGCGGCCGGCGGCGTCCCAGGCGATGTCATTCGCGGAGCCGGTGGGACTGCCAAACGTGGCGCCGGGGCGGAAGAAAGCCGGGGGATTGAAGGTGATGTCCTTGGCAATCCCGTTGTGGTAGTCGAGGTGAATCGTCACAGGCTGGCCGGGCTGCGGGTTTGTCGTGACCAGGCTCGCGGTGATGTTGGGGGCGCTGGTGCCGCTGTAGGCGTTCACTAATGTGGCGAACACTTGACCCGCGCCCGAGCCGGTGACGGTGAAGCGATAGGCGGGATCCGATTCGCTCGGGGGCGCCGCATTGGAGACAAAGGTGAGCGCGTTCCTTGCGACGGTTTGCCCGGTGAGCAGCATCGGGCTGACCTGGACGTTTCCTCCGGTCGACCACTTGGAGCGGAAGGAGTTGTCGCTCTGCACGCCGGTGACGCTCGCAGGATCATTGGGATCGACGGGGAGGTTGAAGGAGATCTGGTACTGGTGCGATTTGCTGGCTTCGGCCCAGTCGACGACGAGGGCGGTGCCGTCGAGGTCATACCAGATGCTGCGGGTGAGGACGGGTCCGCCGTCGACGGCGCCGTAGGCGAAGTGGTGGCCGGTGACCTGAACGTGATCACTTTGGACGTCCCACTGATCGACCTTGAAGCCGGGATTGGTTGCGCCTTCGAGGGCGGCGTGGGAGAGGCCGTCCACGTTGATGGTGTTGTGGGCCCTGGTGCTGACCACGTACTGGCGGTTGGGGTCTTTGCTGTCGTAGGTGTAAAGGCCGGGGTCGGCGATGAGGGCGCGGCCGTAACCGAAGAGCTCGAAGTTGAGCAGGTCCGGGTGGCCGTGGATGCCGCCGGTGGGGCCGATGTCGAAGGTGAGCTGCCTGGCGTTGGCATCCGCGCCGGCGGAGCGGGCGATGTAGTAGCCGGCGTCGGCCATGGCGTAGGTCTTGCCGCGGTCGGGAAGCGCCGGATTGACGGGTGAACCGAGGTAGGTTTGCGCGGTGGTGGAACCGAAGAGCCAGACATCGCGCATGCGCGGCTTAGCCGCGGGGTAGGCCGTTGTGTTGTTCAGCGCAATGCGGGCTTTGAGTAGGCCCGTGAGCGCGGTGTTGCGATAGGAGTCAGAGAGCGCTGGGACCGCACCGTTCGGATCGAGGATCTGAAGGTACGAGTTCATGATGCTGTTGAGCTTTGAGACCCGCGCACTGGACCAGGCGGCGGCGTCGTTTTTTTTCTGGTCGAGCCAGTAGCTCTCGAGCAGGTCATCGGCGATGTTGGCGGTGTAGCCGGGTGACTGCTCGACGTGGCCGCCGTCGTTGTAGAACTGGGCGTCCATGCCTTTGAACAGCATCGCACGGGAATACGTTTCCCAGTCGCTCGCGCCCGTGAACTCCGGCACGAGCTGCGCGATGGAAAGCAGACCCTTGGCGTGAAAGATCGCGCGATTGCTGGCGGCATCGTACGGCGTCACGCGGCGCAGGAAATCGCCGTGCTGATACAGCTGGTAGAGAAAGAGCGTGTTGGCGTCGGCGGTCCACGCGCCGCTGTTGAGGATCATCTGATACGCCCACGTCCAGCTCTCGGCGCGGATGGAGGTGTCGAGCAAGTTCCAGTGTGGGGTGTTGCTCGTGTAGCTGTTGGGATCCGCCAGCGCCGGGTTCTGCTGGGACCAGCTGGCGAGTTGGTTCACCAGCTCTGTCATGTAACCGGCGCTATTGGTGAACTTGTAGGCTTGCGTGAGATCAAGCCAGAAGTCCATTCGGTTGAGGTTGGGGATGAACTCCGGGTTGCTCGTGGTGGCCGGCTTGGTGGACCAGTCGATCACGCCGGCGGGGAGCTGAATATCGTAGCTGGCGCTGTTCCCCTGCTCGGGGAACTTGTGGGCAAGGATGGCATCGGCGTTGGCGATGGTGCCGGCGGTGTTGAGGTTCGTCTGGATCCACGAGACGTTGCCGGCGACATCCGCGCTGTTCCAGTAGAAGGTCTGACCGGCGCGGTTCTGCATGTAGGTGAGCAGCGCGGCGTCGAAGCCGGAGAGGTTGTTGGCATTGAGCAGCGACTGAAGGGAGGACTTGTTGGAGCCGGACCAGTGGTTGAGCAGGTCCTGTCGAACCGCCTTGGTGAGCAGCGACGCGACGGTCGGCTGGCTGAGCGCCTGCGCCTGCATCTGCACCCAGTCGGCGGCAAGCGGTGCACGCAGATCCGAGTAAAGCGCCGGCGCGATGCTCATCAGCGTGCGCTTCTCGAGCGTCTGCATCTGGAACTGGAATCGAGACGAACCGGCGGCGTTGCGATAGGCCATTGATCTCCCACAAAGGTCCTACCTTGTTCGTCGAATGTGCGGGAAAAAGTTTAATAGAAGGTGATTCACGGCGGCGGCGAGGGCGCGTCTGATAAAACCATTTCGACAGAGCAGAAAGCGGCCGCAGATTTTGCTCGCTCGCGGTGGCGGGGGTCGGTATGTTCTCCGTCGAATCATGAACGACGGGCGTGATCCGAAAGTGTCGTTCGGGTTGTTGATCTGTCGCTATCCGGCGGTGCTGGCAGCGGTGTGTTTTGTGTTGGGGATTTTCGCACATCGGCCGTTGCCGGCGGCGGCGGTGGGATGGGTGTGGGCAGCGGTGGTGCTGGCGGCGGGGAGCTTGTTCTTGATACGGTTCGGCTGGATCTCTTCCCTCGCGCTGGGGCTGGCGCTGCTGTTCGCGGGTGCGGCATCGGCGCAGCATGCGGCACTCTACTTCGCGAATACCGACATCGCGATGTTCACGCGGGAGAGTCCGACGCTGGCCAAAGTTGAGCTTCAAATCACCGATGCGCCGCGCATCGTCAAATCGCCTTCGCATTTCAGGAAAGACGGCGACGGCGCGCGGCAGGTGACGCGGGCGCGCGTGGTGCGCGTCCTGACGACCAAGGGTTGGCAGCCGGGATCAGGTGCGGTGCTGGTGCATCTGGATGAGCCGCTGGCGAAGCTGCGCGTGAATGCGACGATCCGCGGCATCGGGATGCTGTCGCGCCCCGCGCGGGCGATGAATCCGGGGCAGTTCGACTGGGCATCCTATTACCGGGATGATCGAATCCTCGCATCGTGCGCGTTCAGCCGCGGCGACGCGGTGAAGATCGTAAGCGATCCGGGGCCCGGTTGGCTGGATCGGCTTCGCGCGAGCTCGCGCGAGCTGCTGGCCGCGGGGTTTGATAAGAGGCAGTCAGTGGATCACGCGCTGCTGCGCGCTCTGGTGCTGGGCGACAGCGACCCGGAGCTTCGGGACGTGCAGGAGGATTTTCGTCGCACGGGCACGAGCCACCATCTGGCGATCAGCGGGATGCACGTGGCGATTCTGGGCGGGATTGTTTATCTGCTGCTGCTCGTGCTGCAGGTGACGCCGCGGAAATCGCTGCTGATCAGCCTGGGGATCGTGATGCTGTATGGCGTGGTGGTGCTTCCTTCGCCGCCGGTGAATCGCTCGATCCTGCTGTGCATCGCATTCGCGATAGGGATTTTGCGCCGGAGAAGCGTGAGCGGCGTGCAGCTTCTTTCGCTCACGGCGCTGGCGATGCTCGTGCAGCAGCCGATGGATCTCTACAACGCGGGATTCCAGCTCAGCTTCGGTACGGTGCTCGGGCTGATGCTGCTAACGCGGCAGGTTCAGCGGCGCTACTTTCAACGTGATCCGGATGAGGTGGTGGTGCTGTCATTGATGGGTCCGCGGGCGCCGCGGCTCATGCGCTGGAAGCACTGGATCTTGCAGCACGTCTCCACGGCGCTTTCGGCGGGCATCGTGGCGTGGCTGGTTTCGCTGCCGCTGATCCTGCACCACTTCGAGCAGCTTAATCCGTGGGCGATTGTGGCGAGCCTGCTGCTTGGAGTGTTCGTGCTGCTGGCGCTGGTCGGAGGATTTGCGAAGATCCTTCTGACGCTGGTGATTCCGCCGCTGGCGGGAACGTGGGCGGTGGGCGCCGGGTGTCTGGTTGCGCTCATGCGGCACGTGCTGGAGCTTTTGGCCAAGCTTCCCGGCAGCGACATCCCGCTCCCGTCGTTCGGCCTGGCGGCGATGCTGGTGTATTACGCGATGCTGCTGGTTCTCTTGTTCGGGCGCTTCCCGCTGCCATCACTGCCGCGGCTGAAGCGCGCAGCGGCGCTGGGATCGGTGGGCGCGTTTTCGCTGGTCCCGTTCCTGGGCATCATCACATCGCCGCATCCTCAGCAGCTCAAGCTGACGACCCTGTCACTCGGAGCGGGGCTGTGCAACATTCTCGAGCTCCCGGGCGGCGGCGCTGCGGCGGTCGACGCCGGATCATCGAGCGTGACCGAGTTGCACGCGAAGATCATCGCACCGTTCCTGCGTCACGAGGGGTGCGGCACGGTCGACACGCTGTTCCTGAGCCATCGCGATTACGATCACATCAGCGCGGCGGGCGAGCTGGTGGAACACCAGGCGGTGACGCGGGTCTTCGTGCCCGGACCATTTCATCAATATGCCCAGGAGAGCGCACCCGGGCGGGACTTGCTGCGCTTCCTCCACAATCACCGGCGCGACCCCAAGCCATTGAAGATCGGAGATCTTGTTCCTCTGGCGCGAGGCGCTGCCGTCAGCGTGATCTGGCCGCCGATGGAGTCGTCATTCGACTCGAACGATACAGGCTTGGTGCTGCGTCTGACATACGCCGGACGGTCGATCCTGTTTCCCGCCGACATCCAGGCGCCCGCGCAGGCGGAGCTGTTGAAGCACCCCGAGCGGCTCAAGAGCGACATCCTGATCGCGCCGCACCACGGCTCATCGGAGTGGACCACGCCGGCATTTCTGGCGGCGGTAGACCCCAGGCTCATCATCAGCTCGGACGACAACACGCCGACGCAGAAGCAAAAGCACTTTGACCAGATGGCGATGAAATATCGTGTTCTGCACACGCGGGAGTCCGGGGCAATTTCCATCAACATCTCGAGCGATGGGAACATCGACGTTAATCAATTTCTAAAACTCGACAAGTGATCTATGTGCGTAGGTGCATTGGCGGAGCGCGCAAGCTCGAAGCTGAAAATGCCGCATTGCGACAGGGCCTGAAGGTACTCTTCGTGTAGCTCAGTGCAGCGCTCGTGGCGCGCGGCTCATGGTTGTGATCAGCGCACGGGTTGTCCGTTCTGCTCCGTCTTGTACGGTGCGGGTGGCGCGTTCTCCGTCGGAGTCACGCCCTGCACCGGGGTGGTCGGGAACGTGGTGGGGTTCTTGATCGGCGTCACGTGGAGGTTCTGGGCGACGATTTGCGCCTGGCGCATGTAGTCGATCGCTTCGCCGAGGACGCGCGCGGTTTCCTGGTCGGCGTGGAAGCCCATGGAGTTTTCCGCGTAGACGAAATCGAGACGCCACTGGCCTTTGCGCTGGAGATCGAGCGCGGGGGCCAGTTGCTGGGGCGTCGCGCCGCCGCCCTTGGCGGTGACGATGGCGTTGATCATGTCGTCCAGCGCTTTGCCGGCGCGGTCGATCTGCTTGGCGGTGCGGTCCTGGATGGTGTAGACGCGAGCTTTGAGCTCATTCTCCTCATACGGATGACACACCTGGCACGAGCGGTTGACCATGAGCAGCGGGCTGCGCACCCAATGATCGGAGACCTTCAGCGCCCCTTCCCGCTTGTAGGGCATGTGGCAATCCGCACACGCGACGCCGGAGCGCGCGTGCACGCCCTGGCTCCAGGTTTCGAATTCTGGATGCTGGGCCTTGAGCGTGTGGGCGCCGGTGATGCCGTGTTGCCAGTCGTAGAACTGTTCGCCGCTGGAAAACTTGTGCTCGTCCCAAAAGGCTTCAATGTCGTCGGCGCGAAGACCTTTGCCCCAGGGGAAGAGGAGGGTTTCTTTCGGGCCGCAGTAGTATTCGACGTGGCATTGGCCGCAGACGTAGGAGCGCATTTCCTGGCGTGAAGCATCAACGTTGGGGTCGTACGGCTGCTTGCGGTTGCCTCGGCGCCAGCGCTCAATCGACGCGAGGTGCGGGACAGGTGCATCCGATTCTGCAAGCCGGCGGATGCCGGTCACGAAGCCCGGACGGGTGACGCGAAGTTCCATGTTTTTCGGGTCGTGGCAGTCGACGCAGGAGACCGGATGGGCTTCGCCGACGTGCTTCTGCTGCGCGAGCGCCTCCTGTGTGGTGGGCCCGCCGGGCTTGGCGCCTGTGGTGTTGGCGGGTGTCGTGTTGGTGACGCTGGAGCCGCCGGGGCCGGGTGTCGTCTCATGCGGCGTGCCGTCCGGCGTGCGAAGCAGCTCCGCGTGGGCTCCCGTGTAGCTCATCGCGCTGATCACTTCAAAACCTTTCATGACCGCGGGCCATTCGAAGCTGTTGGGTAGATCGATCTGCTGAGCGCTAGGCCCGGTGGCGGGAACGCCTTTCATCGTCGCCAATCCCACGCGTCGATACGTGGGGATGATCGACGCATGACAGTGCAGGCAAGCGCCTGGCTGCGGCTTCTGGGTCACGCGCTCGGTCGCTTCCTGATCGGCGAGCATGTAGGCGTGCCCGCGGCGGTCGCGGTAGTCGATGGAGAAGGCGTAACCTGCAAAGAGCTTCTTGAGCCAGGGGTCGCGGTCGAGCTTTTCCTGCGGGATCGCTTCGCTGCCGCCGTAGCGCGTGCGGGTGACGTCGACGGTGCGCTGGTAGCTGTCATACTCGCGCGGCCAGTTCGTCCCCCAAACCGCCGGATCCGTGGTGTTCTCTGTGACATCAACAAGTCGCACGTAGGGGTTCTTCGCTTCCATCTTGCGCTGGAAGATCGTGGTGAGGAACCACGCCAGGCCAAAGGTCAGCACCGCGCAGAGCACGAGGATGGTGACAAAGGCGCCCCAGGGGACACCGCGAGATTTCGTTGTTTCGCTGCCTGCTTGTTCTTCAGCCATCGGTCTGTCCTCTTGCATGCTGCGCCAACATCAACGGATTGTGATTAGCCTCGCGCTCCGTGCCCGACGCCGCGGTGACAATGCACGCACTGCACCGCTTCCTGGGAAACCTGCCGGCTGCCGTACACCAGCTCGTGGACGAACTCGCCATGGCAGCGCACGCAGCTGTCCTGCAAGATCGCCGCGTTGTGCGGCTTGATCATGATCGGCTCGTGGAAGTCCATGAACGTGAACCCCTTGCTGTGGTGGTAGCCGTTCTCGGCCTTGGCGATGTACTTGGGGACAAACTCGTGGGGCAGGTGACAATCAACGCACTTGGCGGCGCCGTGGTGCGGGCCCTTGAGCCATGAGTCGTACTGCTCGTTCATGATGTGACAGTTCTTGCACGCCATCGGATCGGTGGAGAAGTACGAGAATCCTTCGGCGTAATTGAAGGTGAAGAGCGAGAGCCCCAGCATGGCGCCTAAGAGAACGGCGAAGATGATCGCGGCTTTGCGCGTTTGCATTGCAACGCGTCTATAGCACGCGCAATCAGTCGCGCCCAGTCAGGTTCTTGTGTTCAACAGCAGATGCAATTGCGTCTCAATCCGCGCCAGAACATCACCCCATTGCCGAGGCCTGCTCTGGCGAAACAACCTCATCGTGGGATACCACGGGCTGGTATCGGGATGACTCTCGAGCCAGCGCCAGTCGGGCGCGAAAGGGAGCATGACCCAAACGTCTCTGGCGAGCGCGCCCGCGAGATGCGCGACCGACGTATCGACCGTGATGACGAGATCGAGATGTTGCAAAAGTGCGGCGGTGTCGGAGAAGTCGCGGATTTTGCCCGTGAAGTCGCTGAGCCATTCCGCGCCGCGGGCATCGTTTGATCTGGGACCTTTTTGCAATGAGTAGAACTCGACATCGGCCTCGTGCTTTTGCAAGACACTCGCCATGAGCTCGAAGCGCGTGGAGCGGTTGATGTCGTTGAGATGCGTTGGCGAACCTGCCCAGGTGACGCCGACGCGCAGCAGCTTGTTGGTCTTTCGCAACGTCTCTCCCCACTGCGCAACCCTCCGCGGATCGGGTCGAAGGTAGGGAACATTCTGCGGGATCGTTTCGACGCGCGTATCGAACACCAGCGGGAGACTCATCATCGGCACGTGTGCATCGAACGCAGGCAGCGCTTCGCCCCGTGCAATTAGGTGCTTCGCGCCCTCCACCGATCCGAGCAGATCCACCAATTCCTTCTGACATTCCACGACCACCTTCGCCCGCTGCGCCACGAGCGGGATGTAGCGCGCGGCCATGATGGCGTCGCCGGCGCCCTGTTCCGCGTGGACGAGCACGGTCTTATCGCCGGGTGAGCCGTCCCACATGGGCTGCGGCAAATTTCGCTTCTCGGACGGGAAGCCGAGTGAATCCCATCGCCATTCGTGCTCTTCCCACCCGCGCTGGAAATCCCCCGCCCGCAGCAGCGCCTGGGCGAGGTTGAAATGCGCCGTCGCATTGGAGGGATCGAGCGCGGCGGATCGCTCTTCGGCTTCAATCGCACCGCGGAGGTCGCCGATATCGTGCAGCGCGATGCCGTAGTCGCTCCAGAAACGCGGCGAGTTCGCGCCAAGGGAAGCGGCGCGCTTTCCAGCGTCGACGGCTTCATCGAACCTGCCGAACTCACCAAGCACCGACATCAACCCGTGCTGGGTGTCGGCGACGTCCGGGTTCAACTCGACCGCGCGCGTGTAAGCAGCGAGACATTCGTCAAACAGGCGAAGCTCGAAACAGATCATGCCGAGGTTGTACTGCGTCGCCGCATCATGAGGCGCTAGCTTTGCCGCCTCGCGCAGCGCCGCCGCCGCTTCCGGCTTGCGATTCATCTGATGCAGTGCCGCCCCGAGAATGGTGAAGGCGTCCGCACTGGCGCGGGTGCGACCCTCGAGTGCTTTACGGGCGATTTGCTCGGCCGCTTGAAGATGACCAAAGCGCAGCGCGATGCCTGCCAGCGCCTCCAGCGCCACCGGATGCGTCGGCGCCACTTTCAGGATCTCGCGATAAACCCCCTCGGCCTCCGCGAATTTCCCGGCCTGTTGCAGCCCCGCCGCGTGATGGAGTGCCTCGTCGATGGTCATGAAGAGAGCGGATGATCAGGCTACAGGTTCGGCCGTTTTTGATTCCAATCCGTTTCGCGCTCCAGCATCCGGCCGACGCGCAGCAGCTTTTCCTCGCTGAAGACCGGGCCAAGCAACTGCATGCCGATGGGCAAAGGCTTCTCGCCCCTGGTGAACCCGGCCGGAATGGAAAGGCCAGGAATCCCGGCGATGTTGCAGGTAACCGTGTAGACGTCGACAAGGTACATCGCCAGAGGATCGTCGCTCTTCTCGCCGATCTTGAAGGCGGGCGTCGGACTCGTGGGAGAAAGGATCACATCGCACTTCTCGAACGCCTGATCGAAATCCCGCTTGATCAGCGCCCGCATTTTTAATGCCGACAGGTAATACGCATCGTAGTACCCGCTGGAGAGCGCGTACGTCCCGATCATGATCCGCCGCTGCACTTCTTCGCCGAAGCCCTCGGCGCGCGACTTCGAGTACAACTCCAGAATATCCTTCACCGGCTCGGCGGTGCGATGCCCGTAGTGCACCCCGTCGTATCGCGCCAAGTTGCTGGATGCTTCGCAGGGCGCGATGACGTAGTACGCGGCGATCCCATATTCCGTATGCGGCAGCGAGACCTCGACCATCTCAGCGCCCCGCGCGCGATACACCTCGATGGCCTGATCCCAAGCCGCCTTTACTTCCGGATCCAGTCCCTTAATCGCGTGCTCTTTTGCGATGCCGATCCGCAGCCCCTTCACGGGTTGATCGATCGCGGCGAGGTAATCCGGAACCGGCTCCTTCACGCACGTTGAATCCTTCGGATCGTGCCCCGCCATCATCTGGAGCATCAGGGCGCAGTCGCTCACGGTCCACCCGAACGGGCCGATCTGATCCAGCGACGAGGCGAAGGCCACAAGCCCATAGCGTGACACTCGCCCATACGTCGGCTTCAGCCCCGCCACGCCGCAGAGTCCTGCCGGCTGACGGATGGATCCCCCGGTGTCCGAGCCCACCGCGGCGCAGCACATTCCTGCCGCCAGCGCCGCCGCACTCCCCCCGCTGCTGCCGCCGGGAACCCGGCTCACATCCCACGGATTCTTGGTTTTCTTGAACGCCGAATTCTCGGTGGACGACCCCATCGCGAACTCATCCAGGTTCGTTTTGCCGACGACGATCGCCCCTGCGTCCTCCAGCCGCTTTACGACGGTCGCATCGTAAGGCGAGTGAAAATGCTCCAGCATCCGCGAAGCGCACGTCGTCTTCCCAGCGGTCGTGCACAAATTGTCTTTGATCGCAATCGGCACCCCCGCCAGCTCGCCCGTGATCTTCCCCTGATCCACGAGCCGCGCCCGCTCCAGGGCCCGCTCCGCCTGCACGTCCAGGAACGCATCGACGCGACCTTCCACCCGTTCGATGCGCTCGAGCGTCTGCCGGAGAAGCTGCTCCGCCAAGATCGTCTTGTTGCGCACCGCATCGCGAGCGGCGATTAATGTATCCAACTCCGCCATACGTGGCGGATGGTAAAGCCAAGGGGAGCGGGCGTAAACTCGGTACTCGTCACTGGCAAGCCGGAATGGAAGGAACGCCGCTGGCCTTACCCACCCGTCACGATCCAGCTTCAGCCTGCAGAGTCGGAATAAAAGACCAGAGGGACAGGAGAACGCTGAATCTGTGGATCCATCCTCTCCCCCTTCCCTTCGCGAAGATTCGTCCGATTCGTGAAAATTCCTGTTCGCAACTAAGAAGTTGTCAGCGATCAGCGATCAGCTCTCAGCCACACGGAGCCCCCATCCGCTTCATCTGTGTCCATCCGTGTTCATCTGTGGTTCCAACTTCTTCCCTCCGTGATCTCCGTGATCTCTGTGGCCCATTCCTTCGCGCCGCGGTACGACCTTTGCCTCTCCCGCGGATCATGATCCGCCCATCCAACGACCGCGCCCCCGCCGCATCCACGCCCACCGCGTTCATGCCCATCCTCAAGCAGACCGTCAGCGAGTGGTCCGAGGACAAGGCGATTAAACTCTCGGCCGCGCTCGCCTTCTACACCATTCTCTCGCTCGGCCCGCTGCTGATCATCACGCTCAAGATCACCACGAAAATGGCCGCGATGATCTACGGCCCCGAGGGCGCCGGCCGCCTGGCTCAGCAGCAGGTGGATCAGCTCATCGGGCCGGCGGGCGCGCAAGCCGTCAACGACATGATCGTCAACGGATCCAAAAGCGGCTCCGGCGTCGTCGCCACGATCATCAGCGTCGTGATCCTGCTCTTCTCCGCATCCGGCGTGTTCGGCGAGCTTCAGGATTCGCTCAACACCATCTGGGAAGTGAAGCCGAAGCCCGGCATCTCCTGGTGGCAGACGATCTACAACCGCGTCTTCAACGTGGCGATGGTCTTCGTCATCGCGTTCCTCCTGCTCGTCTCGCTCTTCGTCAGCACGCTGCTGACGACGCTCACGCATGCGGCCTTAGGTGACGCCAAGTGGGTCGGCATCCCGACCGACATCGTCGCGTCGCTGGTCGTCGTGACGCTACTGATCGGGGCGCTGTTCAAATTTCTTCCCGATGTGAAGATTCAGTGGCGGGATGTTTTAGTGGGCGCGTTCATCACCGCCGTTCTCTTCAAGCTCGGCCAGTACGGTTTGGCGCTCTACTTCAAGTTCAGCTCCACCACCAGCGTCTACGGCGCCGCCGGCTCGCTGGTGGCGATCCTGCTCTGGGTCTACTACTCGGGGTGGATCCTCTTCTTCGGCGCCGAGTTCACCCAGGTCTGGGCCAAATCCCACGGCCGGGGTTTGGAGCCCGCCGAGAACGCGGAAGCGATGCCGGAGTCGGATCGCGCCGAGCAAGGTATCCCGCACGACCACGCGACGACGGCGGAAACACAGCAGGCCTAGCGGATGTCGAATGCGGCGCGGGGAGGGATGGGGAGGCGAACTGGAAATCCGAAATGCGAAATCCGAAATCCGAAACGGATTCAAAATTCGAAGGAGCAAATTCAAAAACGTCCCACCCAGCCAGCCGCCCTCGGCGCCCCTCGCCCATTTGAGATTTTCCCCTTCCCCTTTCGAATTTGTTTGGGATTTCTTGTTTGGAATTTGTTTCGAGTTTCGGATTTCGAGCTTCGGATTTTCCCAACCCCAAGATCACCCCTTCGCTTCAATCTGCTGAGCTTCTGCCCCTTCGCATATAATCCCCTCATGTGCGGCCGCTACACCCTCATCAACCTTGCCTATCTCACGGATCTGTTTCCCTGGATCACGGAAGTTCCCGAAGCGCCGCCGCGGTACAACATCGCGCCTACGCAGCCGATTCTCGCCGTCGCCAATCATGACAAAAGTCACCTGCACCCCTTCCTCTGGGGCCTGATCCCGTTCTGGGCGAAAGACCCTTCGATCGGCAGCCAGATGTGCAATGCGCGGGCGGAAACGCTCGCGGAGAAGAACAGCTACAAGCACGCCTTTAAGCGCCGGCGATGCCTGATTCCCGCCGATGGGTTTTACGAGTGGAAGCACGTGCCCGGATCGAAGACCAAACAGCCGATGTACATCCGCATGAAGTCGGGCAAACCGTTTGCCTTCGCGGGGCTGTGGGAAACGTGGAATTCCGACGACGGCTCGCAACTCAAAAGCTGCACGATCATCACCACGAACCCCAACTCGCTCATCGAGCCGATCCACAATCGCATGCCGGCGATCATCAGGCCCGAGCATCACGAGCGCTGGCTCGACCCTGTGGAGAAATCGCCGCAAAAACTGACGGAGCTGTTGTCGCCCCACCCCGCGAGCGAGATGGAGGTCTACCCCATCTCGACCCAGGTGAACAACGTGCGCAATGAATCTCCTGATCTGATCAAACGGACGGATCCCGTTGCCACATCGCTGTTCGATTGAGCGGGGAATTGCCACAGCGCGGCCGCGATCAAACCGTTCAGCGATCCGCTGTCGCTGGCTTCGTCGTCGCCTCCGGCTTGCCGACGTTGTTCTCCAGCCATTTCACGCCGCCCCGGATGTTGCCGAACGCGTCCCCGTGCCAACCATGGCCGCCCTCGTAGGTTTTCAGTTCCACCTTTGCGCCCGCCTTGGTCAGCAGTTGCCTGGCGCTCTCCGGGAAGCGCATCTGGATGAAATCCTGGGGTGAATGCAGCAGATAAAAGGCGCGTCCTTTGCCGTTCTTCACGCCTTCCGTATCCGTCGGCTTGAAAATGCTCATCGCTACGAATGCCCCGGTGATCGGCGTCTTCGCCCGCAGCGTCGCCGCGTAAACGGCCGGCCCACCGCTCGACCATCCCAGCGCCAGCACACATTTCTCATCAAGCTTGTGATCTTTTTTCACATCCTCCACCACCGCATCAATGAACTGCTCGGTGGTGAACTTCGCCTTGCTGTCCCGGCTCTTTGATGTTGGCCAGACGATGCGGTTCTCATCCTCCCGCCACCGGGGCGCGACGAGCTGCGCGATCAGGTACTTGTCATTCAGCGCCTGCGGCAGCATGTTCGACACGAACGGCTTGAACTCGGCCGACCCGTCTCCGCCCGGCAGCACCAGCAGCAGACGGTAGCCCGCCGCCGGCGCTTTCTTTCCCATAGGACCAATCAGGAAATACTGCTTCTTCTCATCTCCACCCGCCTGCCTCTCTTCAATCGGTGCTTCGCCGCCATCCGCCATGGCAAAGATCGGCCGCACCACCTGCGCATCCGACGGCGCCGCTGACGCCTTCATCCGCTGCACCGCTTCCGGATACCGCTTCTTTTCCCGCTCCCACCACGCCTTCCACCAGGCGCCGTCATGCTTCTCGTCATACTTCACGCCCGTCATCCCGCCCAAGCCGAAATAGCCGACGCCATACACGGTGTCGTACGTGTTGTCGGCGGCGATGACCTCGATCATCGACGGAATCGCCCGGGCATCTCCGATTGCCGCCAGCGCCTGTGCGGTATCCCAGATCAAGAGCCGATCCTTCGCCCGCTGCGCTTCCTTCAATACCTCCACCAGCGGCTCCAGGGCCCACTTGCCACCGGCGCGTCCAAGGCACCGCACGCCCACCAGCCGAACCTCGGCCGGTTGATCCTTCGCGATCAGCGGCAACACCTTCTCCCGCGCGAACGTCTCATCAATCGGCACGGCCAGTAGAACGTCGTTCGCCGCCCGCACCACCTTCTGATTCTTTGGATTCTCCGTCACCCACTTCAGACAAAGCTCGCGCACGCCCGCATCGACCAGCGCCTTCTGCACCGCCGGCATCTTGCGCAGGTCATTGGCATTTACCGCGCTCGCCAGCGACGGGACCTGGTCCGGCCTGGCGGAGTTTGCGCGCTCGATCCACGCCAGTGCTGATTCCCGGGTTACCTCATACAGCCCTCGTCCCTTCGTCTTGCCCCGCCAGGAGGGGTATGCACCAGAATCTTCCGCGAAATCGGCGAAGGCAAACGCGCCCAGATACCCCACCGCCCACGCCCGCACCTTCGGCGCCGAATCATTCATCCCGAGATCCAGCACATCCAGCAGATGCGGGTGATGGGCGAAGTCGAACGCCTTGAGAATCTGCTGCCGGGCAGACTCACTCTTAATGTTCTTCCAGTTCGCAGCCAGGAGCGACCACCCCGTCTCCGGCGGCAAGTTCACCAACTCATTTCCCACCGAAAATGACTTCCGCCAATTGTCCTCTGACAGGTTCGACAGCGATTCTGCCCATACCTTCAGATCGAGGTTCGCCCCCTCACTCGGCCGCGTGGCGGGCGCCGCAGACAAAGCCTGAGCCGCAGGAGAATGCCTCTCCCCCTGCTTCTCCCCTCCTGGCCAAGGCAGCATCGCCACCGCCACCGCCACCCCCATCACCAGCAGAAACAATCCGCCCCAGATCGTGCGTGATCCCCTTCGCTTGCGCTCTTCACTCTTCAGCGACCCCACCAGCAGTTCATCCCCCTTCCGCATCGCTTCATCCAGCCGGTTGTCTTCATAGTTGATGCTCATCTTCAACCTCGCATTCCCTCAACCGCAACTCCAACCTCTGCTCCCGCAACGCACGCCCCTAAACAAGCAGGCCTCCGCGCTCTCCGCGCCTCCGCGGTGAATCCCTAGATTCCCTTGATCAACTTCGCCGCCGCCTCCGAGTTTTTCTGCCCCTCCACCGCATCCAGTACCGTTCCCTGCACGCGCCGCGTCTTGCCGATCTCTGCGCGCAGCACTTCGATCACCCGATCCAGCCGCGACCGGATCGTCGGGTAGCTCACGCCCACCTGTTCCGCGATCTCTTTCAGATTGCCCCCCGACAGCACGAACATCTCGATGAACTTTTGATGCTCCACCGGCAAGCTTGCCAGGCGCGACATCGGAAACACGGCCTCGACGGATATGCTACAATGCCCGCAACTCATCCGGCTCACCGCCATCGAGCCGCCGCAATACGGGCAATCCTGGTTGATCGGCCGGGTGTCGCTCATATCAACAAAATGAAGTTTTATCGCACCTGCAATGTCTTTTCAATACTTTTTTTGCTCCGAGTCTTCATTTTATTAATTTTCGTCCTTAACCATTCCGTCACCCTCAACACCACAATGGCGCAAACACCTGAACCCTCCCCCCTCCCCTCCCCCACCACCAAACCCTGGACGATCGTCGAAGGCGGCGTCACCCGCGCCGACACCTCAAAGAAGCAGCTCGCCCTCATC
>DASVUC010000108.1:0-31990 GCA_036387255.1 Tepidisphaeraceae bacterium
CGGGTTGATCATCCCCTTTGACACCAGCGGCATCACCCCCGGCTTGCCTGCGGCGCCCGACGCCGCCTCCGCAGCCAGCAGCAAGTTCGGATTCAGCAGCGACGCCAGCGCAACCCCGCCGATCCCACGCGCAGTCGAACCAAGAAATGATCGGCGAGTCAGTTGTTGACGAATTTCATCGGCTGGATTCATGTGCTGCTCAATTGAAGAAACGGCTGACGAGACATCGATGGGGCGCAACCCTCTCCGCCCGCATTATACCGCCGTTCTTCCGCCTCTGTTGACATTCCCGCCCCCGCGCGATCCCTCACCACCAGAGCCGGCTACGCAGCGCTTCCTCGATCAATTTCCCGAGCAGGATCCCGCCGCAGCGGCCTGAGTCGTCGCCGGCTGCGATTTCAACCACTCCCGCGCCTTCTCCACAACCGTATCCCGCCCCTCGGCCAAGTCCTTCGCACTGCACCTCACTTCAACATCCGGCTCCAGCCCCCGCCGCTCGATCGGCCGATCCAGAAAACCGGTGTACGCCTTCACCGGTACGACGACCTTGTAAAATCCATTCTTCAAGGTGAACACCTCCTTGCGTGAAGATGCCCCCGCGGTGGTTGAACCGAAGAACCGCGCCCGCTTTTTCGCCATGAACCACGACGCCCACCCTTCGCCCGCGCTGATCGTCCGGCCGTCAATCAGCACCGCGATCGCCCGGTGAAACCGCGGCCGGTTCGGCTCCTCCGCGTCGTCACCGAAGTTGCGCAGCGCCCGCTCGCTGTCAAACCCGCCGCCGCTGTTGCCGCGCACGTCGATGATCAGACCCTTGACCCCCCGCAGCCCTCGGATCGCGTCATCCAGCGAATCTTCCAGACCGTCGCGAATCCGCCTCACGTAGATGTACCCGATGCCGTCATCCAGCTTCGTCCACGACACATCCGCCGAATCCCCAATCCCGCGCCGCGGCACCGGCAGCCTTGGGATATACCTCGGCGCCACGTCCGCCTTCAGCAGCACGCCGCTCTTCGCCCCATCCGGCGCTTCCAGCTCAAGCGTCACCCGATCTCCCTTGTGCGCCTGCGCCAGAAACCCCCGCACCGCGTCATAAGACAAGACGTTCTTGCTCGAGTACCCGTAGTACCGGCTCACCTTCCCCATCCACGATTTCATCACGTCCGCCGCCGGCTCTCCATTCACCGACACCACCGCCATCCCCACCCGCACCCCCGCACGCTGCGCCGGCGAGTTCTTCTCCACCACATACACCACCGGCCGATCCCGATCGTCCATCAAGCACGTCATCCCCGGATCCCACGACGGAAGCTCCGGCTCCGGCGGCGCCGCAGTCCCCTCCTGAACCACCGCATGACTGTCCTCCAGCCGCGCCACCAGTTCCAAAACCAGCAGCCCGAAATCCCGCTGCGTCGTCACTTTCTCACTTCGCGGCAGCAGTTCCTCCCCAACCTTCTTCCAATCAATCCCCTTCATCTCAAAGCACGGATACACCTTCCCGAGGTGGTCGTACAGATCCTTGAACGGCTCCGCGTATTCCCCCTTGTCTGCTTGCCGTGTCGACGCTTGTTCCGCCGCCGCACCCGGCAAGGATTGAACGATTAAACCCAGCCACGCCACGACAAGAATCATCGACTTGCCCATGGTCATGCATGTTAACTTCCCGAAGAAACCCCCGCAGGACGGAAAGGCGGAAAATCCCCCAGCCCCTTCACGACACCATCTCTGCCAGCACCTTCTCTACCGCCGCGATCTTGTCTTCCATCTTCTGGCAGGCCGAAACGTGAAGCACGCGCGGATGCTCCCCCCAAAGTTCGATGATCCGTCGCTGCGCTTCCATCGCCGCCGCACTGGATTCGAACCGAACGGGATTGGAAGCATCGTTGTCATACAGCCCAATCGCCGCGCAGGTCTCCAGGATCATCACCGCGTCGTATCGCGCCAGCTCGCGCTCATGCGTCGTCCCCACATCCCGCCAGAAGGCCGCCGCCCCGTCCGGCCAATACGCCGCGCCGTCAATCGTTCCCCGATCCAGCAGCAACGTCTTCTCCGGATGTTCCCTCGCGGTCCGCTCTTCCTGCTCCAGTTGCAGCCGGTACATCCTCCGCTGCGCATCATATCGGCCAAACAAATCCAGCTTATCCCACCGCGTCTTCAAGCTCTGATAAACCTGCGTAGCCGCCTCCGCCACCGCCACAAACTTCTCCGGATGCCGCCGCGCAATCTCCCCTGTAATCACCGTCTTCCCCGCCCCCGGCCCACCAGTAATCACAATCCGCCGCATAAGGATCCCACGTAGCACGGGCTTTCCGCTCGTGTTCTTGCTTTCTTCCCTGGCAGCCCCCGCTACTTCCCCTGCATCAAATCATCCACCCGCCTCGCCAGCTCTTCCAGATACTCATCCCCCTTCGGATGCTGCGTCAGCGCCACCAGGATGTATTTCCGATCCTTCCCCTCAACCAGCGCCGTATCGTGCAGCCAGTTCTCCCAGCTTCCCCACTTCCGAAGAATCTGCACATCCCGCCCCTTCAATCCCTTCACAAACTTAATGTCATCATGCGGCACATCCGGCGAGGCAAAAATCTCCTTCATCTTCGCGCAAGCCTCCGGCGACACCAGCTTCCCCTGATCCAGCAAAAGCCAGAACCGCACCAGCTGCCGAACCGTCGCCGCATGCGAGTGGTTCCCCACCGGATCCGGATACCGCTCCGAATCTTTTCCATAATGCTTCCCCACCCAAATCCCGCCGCCATGCGCTGCATCGTAAAACTTGTACTCCCCCAGCACCTCCTGAACGTGCTTCAGCCCAAGCTGATGGGAATACTTGCTCGCCATCTCGTTGCTGGATGCCTTGGCCATCAGCCCCAGCTCATGCTGAACCGCCGGATCGATTTTCGTCGTCGCCTCCGGATGGTCATGAAAATAAGTCAGCAGAATCCCCACCTTCGGCACACTTGCCGCATACTCAATCCGATCCGGATGAATCAGCGCCAGCCTCCCCGTCTTCCGATCCAGCACCCCAACCGCCGCCTGCTCACCCGTCATCCCCAACTTCTCGCGCAATTCCCTATCGATCTTCTCCACCTGCCCCTGCAAGCCAGCATTGACAGCCGACCCGTAATCCAAAACAAACTCCCCCGCCGACGGCCCGGAAGTCGGACCCGCGGCTTCCACCGCCGGAATGCAAAGAAGCGATGCGAACAGCGTCATCAATGCCGTAGTCATGCCAGAAGCTTACCGTTGCCCCCACAAAACGCACCTGTCGCCAAAAACGACCAGCACTGCGGTTATAATCAAGTGGAGCATGCCTGAAATCAGCCGATTCTTCGGCATCATCATTGCCATGTACTACAACGACCACGAGCCACCACATTTCCACGCGCGCTACGGCTCATTCAAAGCTAAGATCTACATTGATCCGCCCGCACTATGGGAAGGCAATCTCCCTCCACGTGCACTCGGAATGGTCATCGAGTGGGCTACTCTGCATCGCGAGGAGCTTCAGGAAAACTTCAGAGCCATCATGGAGCGGCGGCCAACTCAAAAAATCGATCCGCTGAGATGAGGACCGCATGTACCCGGATGTAACAGCAGTTAAGTATCTAAACGATCATCGCCTCGAATTGACGTTCGGCGACGCCGTGTGCGGCGAAGTCGATTTCGGACCGTGGATCCTCGGGAAAGGAGGCGTGTTCTCTCAACTGGAAGATGTTTCGTACTTCGCGCAAGTGAAGGTGAATCCCGACCTGGGAACGATCGTCTGGCCCAACGATGTCGATTTCGATCCTGAAGTGCTCTACTGCACCGTCACTGGCCGTTCCGTTCCCGTACCCCCTCCAGCTTGGGTCGGGCCAGCGAAGTAACCTTCAATCCTTCAACAAATCCTTTACACTCGAAGGCGCTCGATCCGAAGCCCCCGGCCCCGGCTCGCTCCGCGGCGACGGCGCCGTTGTCGTCGGCGCCGTCGGCCGATGCACATAAAAACTCACACCCACCAGCAGCACCGCCGCGACCAGAAACTGGTACTGCGCCAGCCGGAACATCACGTTCAGCACGTCCGTCCGCCGCTTCACGAAATCCTTCTGGAGCAGCAGCATCTTTCCCACAAAGCAAAGCCCAAACAGCGGCCACCCCGCCTCGGGAATCAGCACCACAATCTGCATCAGCGCCACCAGCGCCCACTGCACCCCAGTCAAGCCCCCATACGTCCAGAACATCCGCTGCGAAATGCTTCGCGAGAAAATGTCATAACGATACCGAGGCTCGCGCTTGAAGAAATCCAGCAGCGCCGCCACCACCAGCTCGACCAGCGCAAGAATACCCGCAAGGAGAATGGCCGGTGATTGCAGCAAGCAGCGGAATGTTAAAAGAGATCACAGCGAAATGAAATCCAGCTGCGCCCGCCCTCACGCGCGCCCATCACCGCGAACTGTGCCGCACAAAACTATGCCGCAGATGAAACGCCCGATTCATAATCACCTGGCTGTCCAAGGTGATCGGCTCCGGCGTCCCCTCATCCCCATTCAGTTGCAGCATCAACTGCTTCACCGCCCCCTCCGCCAGGAGGGGAATATCCTGCCGAATCCCCACCAGCGGCACCGGCAGCAAATGCATGATCGGAATCTCATCAAACACCGCAATGATCGGCGCCGTCTCCGGCTCGCGAATCTCTTCCATCACGCCCATCGCCAAAAAGTTGTTCGTGCACACGATCGCATCCGGCAACTCCGGCTTAAACTTCTGCCACGCCGCACGACCCGTCTCCCGCTGCGCCCGACCCTCGTGCGTGTCGATCACGTTGAACCGCTTTGACACCAGCTCGCACCGCCGCCGGTGCGTAAAGATGTACTGAGGCCCGCACGCCACCGCCACCGACCGCACCCCCACGCGCTCCAGCGTGTCGCACAGGATCGTTGCCATGTGATCGTGATCGCTGCTGACCGTCGCCTCCACCCCCGGAATCGGCCGGTCCAAAACCACCACCGGCAGATGCTCCGGCAGCGCCTCCATCAGCGCCTTCTTCGTCCGCGCGATCGGCACCAGGATCAACCCGTCAATCGCCTTCTGCGGAAGCAGCTCCAGGTACTCTGTCTCCCGCTCCACATCCCCGCCCGAATTGCACAACACCAGCGAATACCCCTGCGCATGCAGCAGCCGCTCAATCATGCTCGCTACTTGCGCAAAGAACGGATTGCCAATATCGCTGATCAGCAGAGCCACCGTCTGGCTCTTCCGAGTCCGCAGCCCCCGCGCCAAAAGATTCGGCCGATACCCCAGCGCCTTCGACGCCGCCAAAACTCGCTCGCGCGTCTCCGCGGAGATCCGATGCGCCGCCCGCCCGCCCGACAGCACCCGACTCACCGTGCTGATCGAAGTCCGCGTCTGCTTGGCAATATCCTCAAGTGTAGGCGGCATGGGCAACCGCCGATTCTATGGACTCCTGCGCCAGAAGGAAGTTATTTTTCCAAGCGCAGCCGCGCCTCCCACTGTGAACATCGCATCGTCATCGCGCCACAGGCACGGTCGTAGCGTTGCTCCGCGCCGCCTGCTCGATCAACCTCCGCGCCCCATACGGATCCGCCCACTCCTGCCGCCCCGCAATCCTCCCATCCTTTCCGATCACGACCAGCGAATTCTCCCCCGCCCCCAGCCCTTTCGCCGCCGAATCCTCCATGTCATCCATCATCATCGGAATCGTGATTTTCAAAACCTGCTTCGCCTTGTTCGCTGCCGCCTTCCGATCGCTTGCCGTCTTGTGCACGTCCGCCGAAATCTTCTCATCCTTGTTCCGATCCACCTCCCATCCTCCCTCCGGATGCGCCTCCTTCGTATACACCACCAGGAATGTTGCCACGCCCCCCATCTGGTTCTTCAACTGCTCCATCGCCGCTGCGCGCTTCCGAAACGCCGGCGACGAATACGATCCAAACTCCAACACCACCACACGCCCCTTGTAACTCGACAACTGCACCGCCGACCCATCCGGCTTCTTCAAGCTCACATCCGGCGCCCTCTCTCCCACCGCCGGCCCCGTAGCCGCCCTCACCTCTCGCCGCTCCGCATTTCGCCGCTCACTTTTCCGCTCCTCGCCGCGCGCCCCATCCATCTCCCCGCCCATCATCATCCCCGGCCCCTCTTCCCTCCCCATCAGCTCCCGCAATTTCTTCTGCTGCTTCTCATCCAAAATCTTCCTCAGCTTCTCCCGCGCATCCTGAACGATCGGCCGAGCCTTCTCCCGCATCTCGTCCATCTTCCCATCCGCCTCCTCCCGAACCTGCTGAATCTTCGCCCGCACATCCTCAAACAGCTCCCTCACTTGCCCGCGCTGCTCCTCCGTCAGATTCAACTTCCCAAGACTCTCCCGCAGCCGATCCAGCGGGCGCCCCTCCATCCCCTTCGCCTCGCGCATCTCCGGCGCCGTCGTCGCCATCTGCATATCGCCCGCCGGCCCCGTCGTTTGCGCCACCGCCACGCAAACGCTTCCGACCCCCATCACCCCAACCAGCATCACCTTCACCATGTTCATAAATCTCCTCGCCGCACGCGCCCCAGCGCATCTGAAACGACCCGACCCCGCAATTATTGCCCATCCGCCTGTCCCCTGATCATCCTGAGTTTGACGCTAAATGTGCAACACTGCTATCCTTGCAACCCGCGCCGGGCCCTCTTCCCGCCGCCTATTGACCACCGAGCAGGAGCACCCGTGACGAAGCATCTTGTGTGGCTGATGTTGGGCACCCTCGCACTGGCAGGATGCCGCTCCAACCAGAAAGTCGCCGCCAAATCCCCCGTGACCCCTCTCCCCGTCGGCAGCTTCGCCCGCGCCTGGACCGCACCCCTCGAGCTGGGCTCCGATGTCGTGCGCGAAATGCACCTCACCGGCGACCGCCTCTTCGTCTACACCGGCCGCAACACCTCCTGCGTCGTCAACCGCAACAGCGGCCATCTCGATTCCTTTAGCGACGTACAAGTTGGTGGCGGCGTCCTCAAAGCACCCGTCATGATGGGCGACTACATCGTCTATCCCACCACCTCCACCCTGGAAATCTTCAACCTTCGCGGCCGCCCCCTCAAGAGCATCCCCCTCGACAGCCCCCTCAGCGCCAGCGGCGTCGGCGCGGGCAACATCGTCTACGTCGGCGAAAACAAGCTCGGTGGCTACGGCCGGCTTTGCGCCATCGACATCACCCGCAACGCCGCCGTCCCCCGCTGGGGCATCCTCACCCGCGGCGCCATCACCGGCCGCCCCGCCTACTTCGAAAAAATCATCTACTGCGGCAGCGAAAACGGCTCGCTCATGGCCGTCACCGAAGACGGCGGCGTCGCCTGGCCCGGCCAGCAGAACAGCATCTTCAAGGCCGGCGGCGCCTTCATGTCTGACATCCACGCCGACGACACCGGCGTCTACGCCGCCAACACCGACACCAAGCTCTATTGCCTCGAACGCAACAGCGGCCGAATCAAGTGGCAGTACTACGCCACCGCCGCTCTCAAGACCGGCCCCTCCGTCACCAGCTCGATGGTCTACCAGTGGGTCCCCGGCCGAGGCCTCGCCGCCATCGACAAGAACAACGGCGGCTTCAATCGTGAGCCCCGCTGGATCATCCGCGACGCCGAGCAGTTCCTCAGCGAAGACGAAACCCACAGCTACCTCCGCCGCCGCGATAACACCCTCATCGCCGTCGACAAGGAAACCGGCAAAGTCCAGTTCACCAGCCGAAGCAAATCCTTCAACTTCTTCGCCTCCAACACCCAGGATGCAATGATCTACGCCTGCACCCGCAGCGGCATCCTGGTCGCCATCCGCCCAGTCCTCAACGCCGGCGAAGCCGGTGAACTGGTCCTAAACGTCGAGCCCCTCCCCCTCGGCGGTTGATCCGCATTTCCCCCTCTCCCGTACCCGGGAGAGGGCAGGGGTGAGGGCTCTTCTCAACAAGAAACAGTCTTCATTCGTCCCCGTTTAGCCGCCCCACGTGCGGGGCGCTGCACCGCGGTTCCCACGACTTCCCTCCCACCCCTCCCGCGCGTACGCTCACCTCCATGTCCGACCTCGTCCCTCTCCGCCGCGCCCTCCTCTCCGTCTCCGACAAAACCGGCCTCAAAGAATTCGCCACCGCCCTCCACACCGAATTCCACGTCCAGCTCATCAGCACCGGCGGCACCGCCAAATTCCTCCGCGACGCCAGCCTCCCCGTCACCGACGTCTCCGAAATCACCGGCTTCCCCGAAATGATGGACGGCCGAGTCAAAACCCTCCACCCAAAAATCCACGGCGCCCTCCTCGCCCTCCGCGACAACCCCCACCACCTCGCCTCCGCCCAGCAGCACCAGATCGATTTCATCGACCTCGTCTGCATCAACCTCTACCCCTTCGAACAGACCATCTCCAAACCCAACGTCACCTTCGAAGAAGCCATCGAAAACATTGACATCGGCGGCCCATCCATGGTCCGCTCCGCCGCCAAAAACCACCGCTTCGTCCTCGTCGTCACCAGCCCCGAGCGATACGACAAGGTCTTAGGCGACCTCCGCCAGCACAACGGCTCCTCCTGCGGCAAACACCGCCTGAAAATGGCCCAACAAGCCTTTGCCCACACCGCCGCCTACGACGCAAAGATCGCGAATTACCTGGCGAACCAAGTGACCTCCCCCTCTCTTCCCCTCTCCCGGTACCCCGGGAGAGGGCAGGGTGAGGGCCCTTCCCCCGCAACGAAGAACTCCACTTCACCAACCAATCCACCCCCTCTCCCGTACCCGGGAGAGGGCAGGGGTGAGGGTCTACCCCCTCTAATCAACCTCTCCCTCACGAAAAAACAAGACCTCCGCTACGGCGAAAACCCCCATCAACAAGCCGCCCTCTACCAAGACTCGACCCCCTCAGACATCCCCTCCGTCGCCACCGCTAAACAGCTTCACGGCAAAGACTTATCGTACATCAACCTCTTAGACGCCGACGCCGCCCTCGCTGCCGTCCTGGAACTCCCCACCCCCTCCGCCTGCATCGTCAAACACGCCACCCCCTGCGGCTACGCCACCGCTTCCGATCTCCCCACCGCCTTCCAGAAAGCCTACACCGGCGACCCCTTGGCCGCCTTCGGCGGCATCGCCGCCGTCAACCAGCCCCTCGACGAATCCACCGCCCAAACCATCTCCGAAGGCCAAAAGTTCTTAGAAGTCATTGTCGCCCCATCATTTGCGCCAGAAGCCCTGGAGCTTCTCCGCAATCGCTGGAAGAACGTCCGCCTGCTCGAACTATCGGATAGCCGCCGTTTAGCCGCCCCGCGTGCGGGGCGCGCTGCGCCCGACCACGCGCAATCCCTACACCTCCACAAAATCTCGGGAGGTTACCTCATCCAACAACCCGACCTCCTCTCCCTCGACCCCGCCAACTGGAAAGTCGCCACCTCCCGCCACCCCACCCCCGACGAATGGTCCGACCTCAACCTCGCCTGGATCGCCTGCAAATACGTCAAAAGCAACGCCATCGTCATCGCCAAAGATCAAATGATGATCGGCTCCGGCGCCGGCCAGCAAGACCGCGTCACCGCCTGCCGGATCGCCATTGCCAAAGCCGCCGACCGCGCCCAAGGCGCCGTCGCCGCCAGCGACGCCTTCTTCCCCTTCCCGGACGGGCCCGAGCTTCTCATCAACGCCGGCGTCACCGCCATCATCCACCCCGGCGGCTCCGTAAGGGATCAGGAAAGTATCGACCTCGCCAACCGCCACAACGTAGCCGTCGTCCTCACCGGCCAACGCCACTTTCGCCACTAAAGCCAAAGTCTTTTCTTCTCTCTTGGGGCGCGGTGACGGCTCCCAACGAAGAACACGCCCATTCCGTCGCCGTTTAGCCGCCCCGCGTGCGGGGCGCTGCACTGCTTCCAGGCGCTGCTCACCATCCCCCTCCTAACCCCCGACAGCCCCAACAATAAACATCCCACGTCCCATAACCCTCTCCCCATGTTTCACACCCTTTTTCTTCTTGCAGCCGCCTATTGTCTGATAGAATGGGCGGGCGCGATGCTGCCAGTAGACCCCCGGCAGCTTCGTGGGGTTCGTAGGTTGCCGATGCGTCCGCTTTCGATTCCTCGCCGTGAGGAGTAGAACCTGCCGCCACGTAAGGCGTTGTAGCTACTCAAATAGACACCATTGACGTTTAGGTCTGGACATTAGATGGCTGGTAAATCTCCTGCTTCGCACCACAGCATTTCAAGCGGCAAGACGGCGCCCACACTTACCCCCACCGGGAAGTTCGCGGGCAAGCCCGAAGTCCCCCTGAGCCGAACCGTCACACTCGTCGGCTCCGGAGCCGGCGCGCGCCTTCAGCTCATCTCCAGCACCGTCAGCAAATCCCACGCGCTGCTCGTCAATTGCGACCGCGGCTTCTACGTCCGTGATCTCGCCAGCCGCACCAAGGTCATCGTCAACGGCAGCGAAGTCCGCGAAGCGGTCCTCCACCAGGGTGATCGCCTCCAGCTCGGCAAGTTCGCTTTCAACGTCAACGAGCCGCCCGGCCGCGACGACGAAGCCCGCGAACGCACCGATCCCCCTCCCGCCGCGCAAATCGAAATCGCCGGCGTCGACAACCCCATCCCGCTCTCTGAGCGCTGTCTCCTCATCGGCCGCCGCGATACCTGCGATGTCGTCATCACCGATGATTCCGTCTCCACCGCACACGCCGTCATCTTCGAGATGGACGGCCGCCGCTTCGTCCGTGACCTCGGCTCGCGCACCGGAACCTTCGTCAACGGCACCCAGGTGCATCAATCCGAGCTCGAGCTCGGCGACACCGTCCGCATCGGCGCAGTCGATCTGAAATATGTCGCCGGCGAAGCCGAACTCGCCCACGATCTCTTTGAGTCTCAAGACCTCAATGATCTCGTCGCCACGCAGGAGCTCGACGAAGCCGCAGCCGCCGTCGCCGCCGCCGGCACAGTCGCCGCCGCGGAAGACGATCTTGCCGTCGAAGAGGTACCCCTCGAAGATGATCTGCTCGCCGAACCCGCGCGCGCCACAGGCGCCGCAGACGATGGCGCGATTCCGCTCGAACCCCTCGAGCCCCTCCCAACGGACGAAATCGAAGTCGAAGCGGAACCCCAGGAAGCCGCCCCCGAAGAAGCTGCTGTCGAAGAGCAGCGCGCAGCAGCACCCGCGCCCGCGCACGCCGAGGTGAATCTCGACGATCTTGCCCTCGATCATCTCGACGACCTCGACGTCACGCCGCTCGACCCCGACGCCGTCGCCGACGACCTGCTCACTGAGACGGCGCCGCCTCTGCCTTTGCGCTCGCCGCAACCCTCTGCGCCAGCCGCCCCGGCCGAAGAGGAAATGCTCCTTGCCGATGTCGAGGACGTCGAGGTTGACCCCGAACTCGCCGCCGCGCTCCCGGTTGAAGAGCCGCTGGAAATGGAAGAGCCTCTCGGCGCGGATGCGCCACCTCCCGCGCAAACATCTGCCGAAGCCGACGACGATCTTCCCGCAATTGAAGAGGCACCCCAGGAAGTTGCCCGCCTCACGCCCCCAGCCGCCCCCTTCATGGGCTTCGCCGGCGACATCGAATTCGCGCCCCCGGTCAATCTCTCAGCCCCCGCACCCGCCCGCGCGCCCGCTCCCATCAATGAACAGCCCATCGTTGACCCAGAGCCCCTCGCGATAGATGACGATGAGCCGGCGGCAACCCCCGCCGCCTTGGAAGATGATGATCTCCTCGGTCTTGCCGAGCCCAGCGAGGATCGCTCCCAAGCTGAAGATCTCACGCCCCTTGACGTCGCGATCGAAGACGACGGCAGGATCGATGCGGCGTCGCCCGCCGAATTCGCCATCGACAACACGAAGCTCGCGCAAGCTGAAGAGGAGTTGTCAGACGATCAACCCGCAACATCTCTTCACATCGAAGAAGATGCAGCAACCGGGGAGGTCGCGCTTGCACCGACCGCCTCCTCCAATCAAGCCGGCGGATCGCAATCCTTGAGTGAAGCGGCTGAGCTGCAACCCGCGCTCGATGAGCCACTCGTCGACGACGAACCCATCTCCATCGCCCCCGTCGCGGAAGAGAATCTCACAGACGAACCCGTCGCGGCCGATGAGTCACTCCCCATCGAAGAGCCGCTCGCCGTCGCCGACGAACCCATCGCCGACACACTTCCCATCGCCGAAGAACCCGTCGCCGATGTAGCGGCTACCGCGGACGCGCTTCCAATCGAAGAAGATCAAGGCACGGAAGAAGCGGCCGCCTTCAGCGCGCCCACCGAAGCCACCATCGACGCGCCGCCCCTGGACATGGAAGCCTTCGAAGCCGAAGCCGATGAGCAGGCCCAGGAGCTTTCCTTCGACGTTCCCGATCTCGACGACGCGCCAGCCGACGCTGATGCCGCCGACGTGCCCGCCGCGCTCGAAGAAGTCGCCATCACCCGGGAACCCACTGACGCGCTTTCCTTCTCCGCCCCCTCCGAGGTCGCCCCGCTCGACTTCGGCGAAGTCACCGGCGAAGCCGCTTCCGTCGCCGCCGGCGATGAACCTTCGCTCACCCTCGACCTCGGCGTCGAGGACAACCTCCCGCCCATCGGCACCGACGCCATCGACGACGACGCGCTCAAGCTTGACCTCGGCCCCGACTTCATCGCGCCGCCTGTCGTTCCCCCAGCGCCCGCCGTCGCCGCCGCCGTCGAACTCGCGACACCCGAAATCCCGCAGCGCCCCGTTGCACGCCGAACGCCCCCCGCGCCCGCGCGCCCGGCGCCCGCTCCCGTCGCGCCGCCCCGCGCCCCTGAGCCGGTCGTCCAAACGCCGCCGCCCGCGCCGGCCCCGGAACCGGTCATCAATCAAGACGCACTCCGCCACGCGCCCCAGATCCAGGCCGAGCCGGAGCCCCAGCCCGAAGAACTTCCTGTCGCCGCGATCCCCCAGCCCGTCAACGAACCGATTGAAGAGCCGACGGACGAAGTCGCCGGCAACGTCGAGGTGATCGAGTACGCCGAAGCCACCCCCTCCTCCGCTCTGGAAGTCGGCGAAGAATTCGCTGATATCGACATCGCCCCCGAGTCCTCCGCGCCCATCGAACAAGTCGCCGATCTCACCGACACCCGCTTCGGCCGAGCTGTCGACGAGTTCACCCACGACACCACCACCGGCCCCCTGGTTGAAGATCCCGCACCCATCCCCGTCGACGCATCCGACAGCGAATCGGAAGAACCCTTCAACATCGCTCTGGAGCGCGACCTCGGCCTGCGCAACGACGAGCCCTCGCTGGACGATGAACCGTCCCTCGCCGACGACAACGGTCACGCCCCGGCCGCCGCAAGTCCCGACGACTCCATGGCCGACCTCCTCGCGCAGGACGAAAAGACCGAAGAAGAAGCCGCCGCCGATCCCCTTGCCGGCTTCGCCTCGTTTAACACGCTCGCCCGTTCTCTCGATCTGCAGGAGCCCGTCGAAGGGCTGCCGGGTCTCGAGCCGGGCGCGGAACAGAAGTTTTCAACCCTGAGCGAGCCGGAACTCTCGCCGCTGGATGACGTTACGCCGCCGGTGCAGCCGCACGCCCAGATCGAAACATCCTCCCTTGATAATGAGGCAACCGCGAACCTCTCCGAGCCTGCGGAGGTCGCACTCGACGATTTCGACATTGACGAAGCGCTGGCCACACCTGCGCCCGAGCCCACGGCAGAAATACCCCCCGCCCCGGTAGCGCCGGCCGCTCCGATCGCGACGACACCACCGCCCGCGCCCCAGGCGCGTCAGGCGCCACCCCCCGCGCAGCGCCCGCCCGCTCCGGACCCCATGAACTGGGGCGCAAACCAAGAGCATTTCCTCGGCGGCATGCCCCTGCGCCTAGGTGATGTAGGCACACAACCCTCGCCACCTCCATTAGTTGCGCGCCCCGCGCCGCAGCCCAATCACCCGAAACCAGCCGAGCAACCCGCCGCCCGGCAAGCACCCCCAGCCGCGCCCGCCGCGCCCCCAGCGCCGCGACAACCTCAGGCCCCCGCGCCCGCCCGCCCCACAGCCGGCCCCACCCCTCCCCGCCAGCGCCCCACCCCCAAGCCCCGCACGCCGAATTCGGGCGGCATGGGCTTGGTCTCCGGCCCGGCGCAACAGCAGGCCCCCAAGCAAGTTACAACCGGCTTCGACGGCTTGGCCATGGGCTCGGCGCGCCAGGTCGACGTGTTCTCACAAATGCCCATGAACCCCACGGGCGACCCGTTTGGCGGGGGTGGGAATACGGATGTTTTTGGGCGTAAGAATGCTGCCGGGCCCGGGGCCGGTGCGCCCGCGCAGAACCGGCCCAACCCGGGCGCACGGCGGACGCCCGCCGCCCCGGCCGCCCGTCCGGCGCAAGGCGCCGGCAGCGCCGGTGAATCCTGGGCTGCGGCGGCTCCGCCGGCGGCGGAGCCTACGGAGGTTGCGGTTGAGGGCGCGGTGCCGCCACCGGCTCCGCCGAAAAAGAAGCGGCGGTGGTTTGGGCTCAAGAGCCTTTTGATTTTGATGATGCTCGCGATGGGGGCGACGGCGGCGGGGGTTTGGTATGGGCTGCCGGACCAGGCGGTGGCGACGGGATCGCTGAAGTTCACGAACTTCGGCAAGCTGACGCAGATGGAAAAGCGGTCACTGGATCGGCGGCAGCAGGAACTGCTGGCGAGCGAGCAGGTTCGCAAAGAGGCGCGGGCGATCCTGCTGGCAAGCGGGAAGAAGGTGGAGCCGGGCTTCCTGGATAAGCCGGCTGAGTTCGGGAAGGCGGTATCGGGATCAAAGCTGGATTTTGAGAGCGGCTGGTTCACGGTGAGCTACGTGGGGTCGGATCCGCAGAGCGATAAGCCGCGCATGCGGGCGCTGCTGACGGCGATGTACAACGGGAACCGTGAGATGAAGAGCCAGGCTGCCGGGCTCCGCGATGAGGTTGCGCGGCTGGCGGTTCAGTCGAAGCATAAGCAGAAAGAGCTGGACGAGCGAAAGGCGGAACTGGAGAGGTATCGTCAGGCGGCAGAGAGCCGGCCGGATGCGGGGGAGCTGACCCGGCTTCAGAGCGACGCGAGCCGGCTGGAGACGGAATTCCATGATTCCGTCGTGGCGGTGGCGAAGCTGTCCAGTGAGATCGAGAAGCTCCAGAGCCAGTCGGCGACGACGCAGCCGACCATGGGAACCATCGCAAGCGCCCCGATGACCGACACCGAGCTGGCGCGCTATGAATCTGACTTCCAGAAACTCCAGGAGCGCATCGCGACGGTGAAGGACATGCGCACGAAGAAGGCGGCACAAGCGCGCGGGGCGCTGGATTCGGCGATGGAGGCTTTTCAGAAGCAGATCGAGCAGGCTCAGAACGCGGTGAAGGGGAACAACGATCTGGCATCGTACTTCAGCAGCGCGCAGTCGCTCCAGACCCGGATGAAGGAGCTGACGGATCGCTTCCTGGCGAGCCAGGAGGGGCAATACGGGCGGCTGAATGAGCTGAAGGCACGGATGGATGAGAAGATGGCGGCGCGTCGGGATGACGCGATGAAGAACGACCCCAAGATGAAGGATTACCTGGAGAAGAAGGCGATCAAGTCGCGGCAGTACAACGCGGCTTTAGCGCAGGGTTACACGAAAGAAGCGGAAGAATACAAGGCGGATTTGAGCCTGCTCGAGCAGATGATCAAGGCGCGGCAGACGCAGATCGGGGACGATCAATTTTACGCAGATGCGATCGAGCAGCTTCAGAAGATCATCGATGCGACGCAGAAGGGAATCCAGGACGATCGCAAGGTGACGGAGAAGATGCTGGAGCAGATGCGGCTGGATTTCGCGAAGAGCCAGCCGCAGAAGGAGAAGCTGACGGACGATCAGAAGACGCTGGCGGCGCAGCTGGAGAAGCGGCTGGCGTCGGTGGAAGAAGCGCGGAAGAACTACACGGAGGCGGCGGAGCTGGCCAACGCGCAGGCGGATGAAGAGATTCGGCAGATGGAGGCGAACGTCTCGACGTTGAGCGATCGGATCAGCTCGCGCAAGCGCCAGGCGCAGGCGGAGCGGGATAAGAACTACGCGATGCTGACGGCGCGGGAGCGGCAGGCGTCGCTGGTGCAGAAGCAGCAGGAGCTGGCGCGGGCGCAGTCGGTGAAGGCATCGACGGAGCAGGCGTATTCCGCGGCGAAGCAGAAGTTTGTGGACGTGCAGAACCGCATGAACCAGGCGCGCGAGGCGGGCGCCAAGCGCGATGACCTGACGCGCGTGTGGGACCAGGCGAACCGGGAGTTCACGCAGATCACGGACCAGCTGGAGCAAAAGCGGAAGCTGGCGGAGGCGTGGTCGGAACCGATGGAGCCGACCGACGCGAACGTGCAGGTGGTGACGCAGAAAACGCAGCGGCCGATGTACATGATGGCGGGGTTGGGTGGGGTGGCGGCGCTGTTTGCGTGCCTGATGGTGATTAGCGCGGCGATGGCGCCGGCGCCGGTGATGCCGCCACCGTTCGCGGAGCCGGGGGCGGGGTATGGGGATGAGCAGTTGGAGTATGTGGATGAGCAGGGGGGATATGAGACGATGGAAGAGAATGCGGCGTATGCGGATTCGTCGTCGCAGTACGATGCGTCGCAGTATGAGGGGGAGCCTTCGTCGGCGGAGTATTGGCCGGATGAGGCCGAAGGCGGGGAGCGCGGGCCGGCGGTGGCGTGAGAGTGGGATGCACAACGCGAATCTGGACTGACGAGATGTTGTTTTGTTAATCCATTTTTAGGTTTGTTAACAAACCGTCGCCGGTGGGGAAATCATTTCCCCTTCGCGCAGAAATGACTAGATTCGCATTTGATGACGAAGGCAGAGGTTTACCCTTCCAATTTGTTTCCCGATGCGCCCCATGAACCTGTTCACCCACGGCCGAGTCCGTCTAAAGGGGCGGATATCAACAGGCTGTCGCCGGAGGATCGAGCGGCACATGATTGGTATCGTTTTGTTCTGTCGTATCCGCCTCACCTAGTGAGAGATTACATACGGCGTTTTGAGTTGAAGAGGCGGCAGTGCGTGCTGGATCCGTTTGCTGGCACCGGCACAACGGTGGTGGAATGCAAGAAGTTAGGCTTGCGCGGTGTCGGTGTCGAGGCGCATCCTATGTCCTTCTTTGCGGGTCAGGTGAAGACGGATTGGGAGGCGGACCCCGGCACTCTGCTGGCGCATGCAGAGGCAGTGGCTGACTGCGCAGTCCGAAAGTTGAAACGCCAAGGCATTGTAGATGATTTCGACTGCAGTGACGCAGTCAAGAAGTCGGACTTGCAGAAGCTACCTGCCGAGGCGGACAAGCTGCTGCTGGCCAGTTCGATTAGCGCTCTACCACTGCACAAGACGCTTGTGTTGTTGAAGTGCATCCGCGCCCAAGGCAGCCACGCTTATCACCGATACGAGCTACTCGCTCTGGCGAAAGCTTTGGTTAGCTCGATCGGTAACCTTCATTTCGGCCCAGAGGTAGGTGTGAGCCCGGCGAAATCAGATGCTCCTGTGGTTTCCGCGTGGCTTTCGAACGTACGGCGCATCGCGGAAGATTTGAGGCACCTCCAATCGCTGAAGTATGCCGAGAGCACTATGTACAACGCAGACTCGAGGCAACTGCGCGGCGTGCTACCGGAGTCAAGCATCGACGCCGTTATTACATCTCCGCCTTACCCGAACGAGAAGGATTACACCCGCACGACGCGCTTAGAGTCCGTGCTATTGGGCTTCATCAGCACCAAGGAGGAATTGAAGGCGATGAAGCAGGGATTAATGCGCTCCAACACGCGCAACGTCTATCGCCACGACGACGATGACAAATGGATCAAAGCGCATGAGCAGATACACCGTATTGCTGAAGCCATCGAGGCGCGACGAATCGCACTCAAGAAGACTAGCGGATTTGAACGGATGTACCCGCGCGTGACCCGGCTCTATTTCGGCGGGATGGCCAGACACTTGGAGGAGCTGAAGACGGCACTTCGGCCTGGAGCGCAATTAGCTTATGTCGTTGGTGACCAAGCGTCGTATCTGCGAATAATGATTCGCACAGGGCAATTGCTCGCGGACATCGCGTCGGGACTCGGTTATGAGGTTCTGGGGATTGATCTTTTCCGTACACGACTTGCGACGGCGACGCGAGAGCAACTGCGAGAAGAGGTCGTTTTGCTGCGGTGGCCGGGCACGAAGTGATAGGCAAGGCTGCAATGGCTAAGAACCCCCACTCGAAACCCAATCGCTATGTTGCGATCATTGAGGCGATCTTCAAGCGTCATTACCAGACTGGCGATAGCGAAGTCTCATTTGATCGTAGTGAAATCGTGGAGGTAGCTAGGAAGCTGCGGGTTGCTCTGCCGAAAAATCTCGGGGATCTGATTTACAGCTTTCGGTATCGCGCCACACTTCCGGATTCGATCACATCCAAGGCGCCTGTGGGAAAGAGTTGGTTGATCCGCTCGGCGGGTCGTTCGAAATACAAGTTCGTCGCGACCGTGGTCACGTCAATCATCCCGAATGCGTCGATGACCGAGACAAAAGTTCCAGATGCAACGCCAGGTTTGATCGAAATGTACGCGCTGACGGATGAACAGGCGCTCTTGGCGAAGCTCCGATACAATCGCTTGATCGATGTGTTCATGGGCATTACCTGCTATTCGTTACAGAGTCACCTGCGCACCACCACCGAACTGGCGCAAGTGGAGACGGATGAGATCTACGTGGGCGTTGACCGGCGAGGAGCGCATTACGTGATTCCGGTTCAGGCAAAGGGTGGGAATGATAAACTCAGTGTCGTGCAGATCGAGCAGGACCTCGCTGTTTGTTCTAAGAAGTTCCCCACCATGATTTGCCGACCAGTCGCTGCGCAATTTATGGCACCTAACCTGATCGCACTTTTTGCGTTCGAAGAGGGCGATCAGGGAGTTGGTATCTCGGTGGAGCGACACTATCGACTGGTTGCGCCAGAGGATATGTCCGCAGATGATTTGCACGCGTATCGCACGCGGATTCTAGATGACTAACCACTGCACCCTAGGTGAAAAGGGTGCGACATTTATAAACGACAGGAAGGGTGGCGTCGGTATGATCTTCTGGACCGCTGCCTTTGCGCGCGGGAATGAGGAGATTCAATCATGGCGCTTTGGGACAAGCTTCGCGGGGAACTCGTCGACATTATTGAGTGGCTGGATGATAGCGCGGGGGGGGCGCGCGACACGATGGTGTGGAGGTTTCCGCGGTATCAGAATGAGATCAAGTATGGGGCGAGGCTGGTGGTGCGCGAGGGGCAGGTGGCGGCGTTTGTGAATGAGGGGAAGCTGGCGGATCTTTACACGCCGGGGACGTATACGCTGGAGACGCAGAACATGCCGATCCTTTCCACCCTGCGCGGGTGGAAGTATGGGTTTAATTCGCCGTTCAAGGCTGAAGTGTATTTCGTCTCCACGCGCACGTTCACGGATCGGAAGTGGGGGACGAAGAACCCGATCATGATGCGGGATGTGGAGTTTGGGCCGGTGCGGCTGCGCGCGTTTGGGACGTTCTCCATCAAGGCGGGGGATCCGGCGGTGCTGATGCGGAATGTGGTGGGGACGGATGGGCGCTTCAGCGTGGAGGAGATTGGGGAGCAGCTGCGCGACCTGGTGGTGGCGCGGTTTGGGGATGTGCTGGGGGAGAGCAAGATTCCCGTGCTGGATCTGGCGAGCAATTACGATGACCTTGGGAAGTTTCTCACGCAGCGGATGGCGGCGGATTTCGCCAACTTTGGGTTGCAGCTGGTGACCTTGACGGTGGAGAATATTTCGTTGCCTGCTGAGGTGGAGCAGGCGATGGACAAGCGGACGAGCATGGGGGTCATTGGGAACCTCCAGCAGTACACGCAGTACCAGACGGCGAATGCGATTGGGGATGCGGCGAAGCAGCCGGGGGGATTCGCGGGGAGTGCGGCGGGGATTGGGGCGGGGTTTGCGGTGGCGAATCAGATGGCGGGGGCTTTTGGTGCTGGTGCGGGGCAGCAGGGAGCGGGAGGGCCGCCGCCGGTGCCGGGGGCGGCGCAGGCGACGTGGTTCGTGGCGATCGATGGGCAGCAGAAGGGGCCGATGAGCGTGGAGCAGCTGCGCGAGGAGATGACGGCGGGGCGGGTGGGGCGGCAGACGCTGGTTTGGAAGAACGGGATGGTGAACTGGGCGGCGGTGGAGCATGTGGCGGAGCTAAGCGGGATGGTGGGGAATGTGCCGCCGCCGTTGCCGAAGGGGTAAAAGCTTCAGTTGCTATAATGCAGTGATGGCCAGCGCGCGTGAGATCTTCTGGGTGGTGGACGAGATTGTCCGGCAGCTTGCGCCGGAGAAGGTGATTTTGTTCGGATCCTATGCGTATGGTGCGCCGAATGAGGATTCGGACGTCGATTTCATGATTGTGACGCGGTATCGGGGGGACAGTTATGCGAAGGCGTCGCAATTGAAGATTCCGATGGACCGTTATTTTCCGATGGATGTGCTGGTGCGTTCGCCAGCCGAGATGCGGAGACGCGCGGCAATGAAGGACTGGTTCATCATTGACATCCTGGAACAGGGGATTGTCTTGCATGACCAAGATGACGCGCGAGTGGGTGGAAAAGGCCGAAGCCGATTACGACGTCGTCTTGCTGCTGCGAAAGTCGCGAAACCGCAGGCGGTATGACACCATTCGGTTTCACTGTCAGCAGTGCGTGGAGAAATACCTCGAGGCTGTGGTGCAAGAAGAGGGCGAGCGCGTTCCGAGGACGCACGACCTAACCGAACTGCTAAAGCTTGTGCTCCCGCTGGAGCCGACGTGGTTTCGACTGCACGGGGAACTGGAGGAGCTGACGAAAGCTGCGGTGCTGTCGCGTTATCCGGGTCCTATGGCAGACAGTGATCAGGCGAGACGAGCGTACAAAGTGTGCACCGAGGTGCGGTCGCTGGTTCGGGCACGGCTAGGGATGCGAGCATGACTGCGGGAAGTGACTCCCAATCATTTGAGCCAGCGGCGGTAAAGCAGCGGCAGTTTCCGTGCAAGGCGTGCGGGGCGATGGTGCAATTTGCGCCGGGGACGACGGAGCTGGTTTGTCCGTATTGTGGGGCGACGAATGAGATTGCGGCGGAGCGGGATCTGGTGGGGGAGCAGGATTTAGGCGCGGTGCTGGCGCGGGCGGCGGCGGAGGCTCAGGCGGATGAGCAGCTGACGGTGCACTGCAACAACTGTGGGGCGGAAACGTCGCTGAAGCCCAACGTGACGGCGGATCGGTGTCCGTTTTGCGGGGCGCCGGTGGTGGCGGAGGGGTCTTGCAAGAAGATCATTCGGCCGCAGGGGCTACTTCCGTTTCATGTGACGAAGGAGCAGGCGGCGGGGGCGTTTCGCAACTGGATTGCGGGGTTGTGGTTTGCGCCCAATGAACTGTCGCGGCGGGCGGAGAGCGCGCAGATCGCGGGGGTGTATGTGCCGGCGTGGACGTACGACGCGGAGACCGTGAGTGATTATGAGGGGCAGCGGGGGGATGATTACTGGGATACGGAGACGTACAGCGCGTATGAGAATGGTCGGCATGTGACACGCACGCGGCAGGTGCGCAAGACGCGGTGGCGATCGGTGAGCGGGACGGTGGAGAATTCGTTTGATGATCTGCTGGTGCTGGCTTCGCGGTCGTTGCCGGGAAAGTACGCGGAGGCGCTGGAGCCCTGGGATCTGAAGAACCTGGTGGCGTATCAGGATGAATTTTTGAGCGGGTTTGTGGCGGAGAGTTATCAGGTGGGGCTGCCGGAGGGGTTTGAGGCGGCGAAGGGGATGATGGTGCCGGAGATTCGGCGGACGATCGAGAGCGATATCGGCGGGGATCATCAGCGGATTTCGGATGTGGATACCAAGTATTTCGACGTAACGTTCAAGCACCTGCTGCTGCCGATCTGGATCAGCGCGTATTTGTACAATGGTCGGACGTTTCGGTTTTTGGTGAATGCGCGGACGGGGGAGGTGCAAGGGGAGAGGCCTTATTCGTGGATCAAGATTACGCTGGCGATTTTGGCGGCGCTCATTGTGATTGGGATTGTGCTGCTGCTGACGAATGGGCGGAGGTAGCGGGTGGGATGGAGGGCGGAGCAGAAGTTTTCTGGGACTGGAAGAGCCCTCACCCTGCCCTCTCCCGGAGTACCGGGAGAGGGTGAAGGTAGAAGAGGGCGTGGGGTTGTCATTCGAAAGAGGTTTCGAGGATGACTAGCTCGTTGTCTCCTGTGTAGCGGATGCAGACGTCGCGCGCGTTGTCGGGGAGGGGGTGGACGAGAAGGACGGATTTGCCAGCGGGGACTTTTTGGGCGACGCCGGGGTGGCGGCCGGTTTCGATGGTGAGGGTGCGGTCGTCCTTGGTGGGATTCTGGACTATATTCCGGACACGCACTTTTCCGGGCGGGAGCTTGGCCCAGAAGAAGCCGGAGCCGGTTTTGGCGGCGCGGTCGAGGGGGCGTGGGGCGGTGCCGGTGGAGTAGGCGTAGGGGCCGATGGCGCGGATGCCTTTGGGGATGAACTGGTCTGAGGGTTTGGTGTTCCAAGCGCCTTGGTCGCGCGTGAGGGGCTTGGTGGTGGGGGCGAACTTGGGCGGGGTCCAGACGACGTTGATGAGCAGGCCTTGGATCGGGCCGGCGAGGACGCCTTGCTGGGTGGGGTAGTTACCCCAGGTGATTTTGCTGGTGACGCTGGGGTGGACGTCGTGGGGCTGATCATTGGCGATGTAGAGGACGAGGTTGCGCAGCATGCGGTCGGCGACGGGGTCGAGGCCGGAGCGCGAGATGAGGTCCAAGCCGGAGAGGACGACGGAGCCGGGGCCGTCGAAGAACTCGGCGACGGCGTTGCCCTCGAGGCCGCGGTCGTAGTTGATGAGGATGGCGGTGTTGGCGAGGGATTTTTCGTCGGTGATCTTGAAGCCGCGGGTGACGGGGTAGATGGCGGGGAAGCCGGGCTTGGTTTGGTCCCAACCGGTGTAGTCGGAGAAGTATTGGAGCTGGCGGCGGGTGATGCCTTGAAAGATCGGGTGGTTGGGGCGCTGGGGGTTGAGGTTGGATTGATCGCGGGTGGGGCGATGAGCCGGCGGGTAGGTGTAGTCGTTGGCGGAGGCGGTGAAGAACTCGACCTTGGTGGGGAGCCAGTCCTGGTTGAGTTTTTTCGGGTCCTGGGCGAGGCAGAGGATTCGCCCGCCGTGCATGAGGAAGGTGGAGAGGTCTGAGGAGGTGGGAAGGGAGGTGGCGTTCTCGCCAATGACAAGCGCGGTGGTGCGCGGGTCGAGGTGGGAAAGATCAGCTTGTGTCTTGAAGGGAATGTGGAGGCGGGTGAGCGCTTTTGAGGTGGTTCCGTCGGGGTCATGGAGGGTGATTTGGAGAGCGGGAGTAGGCCCCTCTCCCCGGCCCTCTCGCCGAAGACGGGGAGAGGGGAAAAGACAATCGATTGCTGCGATGAAGAGGTGCTCCTGGTTGTGGGAGATTTGCTTGTTGGATTGAGTGACGGTGGCTTTGAGGGTGTAGTCGCCGGTGGGGAGGTCTTTGGGGAGTGGGATGTCGAGGCGCTGGGACCAGGTGTTGTAGTAGGCGATGGTGGGGAGGGTGATGGTGCTTGTGGCGACGTCGCGATTGTCGGATGAGGTGATGGTGTAGGTGAGGGTGGCGCCGGTGAGAGCGGAGAAATCTTCGCTGTCGTTGACGATGTGGACGGTGGGGGTGATCGTGGAGCCGGCGTACACCTGAGAGGTCCAGAGTTCCCAGCTGGTGAGGATGGGTTGGTAGCTGGTGGCCATCTGGTGCATGGCGGGTTTGGGGTGCATGTCGGCGAAGCTGCGGATGCCTTGCCAATGGTCGAAGAGGATGGTGAAGGGCATCAGGCCGGCGAGGCGGTTGTTGATGGGGCGCAGGCGGCGGAAGCTTTCGGCGGCGTGCTTGAGGACGCGGCACTGGTGTTCGTTAGCGAGGGCGGCTTGATCTTCGGCCCAGCCGCACCAGCCGATGGCGGCGCCGAGCTGTTTCTTTTCGATGAGGTTGTACTCGCCGGTGGGGGCGGTGAAGTTGCCGACGCACTCGCTGAAGGTGAGGGGCTGGTTCTTGTCGTATTCGCCGAAGAGTTTAGCGTCGCGAAGGTTGTAGTAGGTGAGGAATGAGTTGTAATACCAGCCCCAGTAGCGGTGGACGTCGTTGATGTCGCCTTCGCGGCCCTGGCCGTAGCCGGCGTTGCCGATGAAGGGGCGCGAGGTGTCCCACTTGGAGAGGTCGGCGTGGACCTTGGTGAGGAACTCGTGCCACTGCTTGCCGCGCTCGCCGGTGTAGGGGAGCTCGTTGGAGAGGATGTAGATGACGATGGAGGGGTGGTGGGCGTAGGTTTGGAAGGTGTCCTTGTAGGCGGCGATGCTGGCGGCGACGTCTTTGGGAGGATGGTCTTTTGCGGAGGGGGCGCTTCTGGAGCGGTTTAGCCCGGCGGGATTTTCGAACTCGTCGTTGTCGGGACCGGCGGCGGTGAGTTTGTCGGCAAGGCCGCGCGGTGGGGAGCCGTAGAAGCCCTGATACAGCATCATGCCGAGTTCGTCGCAGACGTCGAACCATTCTTGTGAGTCTTCCTGGAGGCGGATCAGGTTTACGTTCTGTGAGCGGAGGAATTTGACGTAGTCGTAGGCAAACTGGCGGGATTTGCCGACGGCGTCGGGGATGGTTCGGCCGGGCGGGTTGTGCGCGATGCCGCGGAGGACGATGGGGTGGCCGTTGAGATAGCAGTGGCCGTCGCGGGATTCGAAGGAGCGGAAGCCGAGGCGCAGAGATTTGGTGCTGGTTTTACCGGATTGGGTGGCGGTGACTTTGAGGGTATAGAGCGTGGGGGTGGCGGGGGACCAAAGGCTGGGCTTGAGATCTGTGAGCGTGCACTCGAGAGTGTTGCCGGTACGGGCGAGGGGGTGTGTCTGGAGGTTCCCCTTCCAGAGAGGAGCACCTTGGGTGAGGGGGGTGATCTCGGCGGAGAGGGAGAGATTTTGTGGGGAGTTTTTTGGGTCGAGGAAGAGTTGAATGCGGACGGAGTCGGCGGTGGGGAAGGCGACCAATTTTTGGATGGATTGGGCGCGCGTGAGGGGGGCGAGGAGGAGCAAGGCGATGGTGAAGAGGGGAGCGGAGCAGCGCCCCGCACGCGGGGCGGCTAAACGGCGGCGGACTGGGTGTGTCGTCTGTCGAAGGCGGGCCCTCACCCTGCCCTCTCCCGGAGTACCGGGAGAGGGGAAAGGCGGGGAAGACTGTTGGCGCATGTGGAGGTTGGGGATCATCCTTTGACGGCTCCGGAAGAAAGGCCTGCGATGAAATCGCGTTGCAAGATGAAGAAGAGGATTACGACGGGGAGGATGCTTAGGAAGGTGCCGGCCATTAGGACGCCGTAGGGGGTTTGGTATTCGGGCAGGCCGATCATGTTGGTCAGGCCGATGGGGAGGGTGTATTTGGCTTGGGTTTGGAGGACGATCTGCGGCCACAGAAAGCTGTTCCAGGCGCCCATGAAGCTGAGGAGGGTGTAGGCGCCGGTCATCGGCCGCACGATGGGGAGGGCGACTTCCCACCAGAGGCGGAACTCGCTGCAACCATCGACGCGCCCAGCTTGGAGGAGTTCATCGGGCACGGCGCGCATGGCCTGGGTGAAGAGGAGCATGCCGAAAACGGAGACGGCGGCGGGGACAAGGATGGCGGCGTAGCGATCGAGCCACCCGATCTTGTACATGAAGAGGTAGTTTCCGCTGAGCAGCACCTGCGACGGCAGCAGCATCGTGCAGAGCATGATGAACATGAGGAATTTCTTGCCGGCGAAGCGGTACTTGGCTAAAGCGAATCCGCCGAGGCTGGAGAGGGTGACGACGAGGCAGGTGTGGGCGCAGGCGACGAAGAGGGAGTTGAGGATCCACGTCGCGAAGGGCCAGCGGGTGAAGAGCCAGCGGTAGTTGTCGAGCGTGAGGTTCCGCAGGTTGTCCCAGGGGAGGAAGGGATACTTGAAGAAGTCGGCGTTGCTCTTGAACGTGGCGCAGATGAGCCAGGCGAAGGGGGTGAGGCTGATGGCGGCGAGAAAGATGACGACGGCGTGCAGCACGATGAAGGCGCCCAGGCCGCGCGGGCGCGTGGGCAGCTGGCGCGCAGGGGGCGTGGGTGGGCACGTGGTCTGCGGTTTTGGCTTGTCTATGAGCAACATCTGCGTCATCGGGCGTCCTCACGAAAGAGACCGGTGACGCGGAGCTGGATGAGCGAGATGATGAGGATCATGAAGACCAGCGCCCAGCCGATGGCGGAGGCGTAGCCGATGTCGCCGGACTCAAAGCCGGTCTGGAAAAGGTACATCACGATAGTGACGGCGGTGGGCGGTACGGTGGGGCGGAACATCACGTAGGGGAGCTCGAAGACCTGGAACGAGCCGATGGTGCCGACGAGGATGAGGAAAACGAGCACGGGGCGGATGCTGGGGAGGGTGACGTGCCAGAACTGCGACCACCATCCGGCGCCGTCGACTTCGGCGGCCTCGTAGAGATCACGGTCAACGCACTGGAGCGCGGCGAGGAAGTAGATCATCGCATAGCCGATGGAAAGCCAGAGGGCCGCGATGATGACGGCGGGCATGGCGAGGCGCGGGTCGCCGAGCCAGTTGATTTCCGTGCCGATGAAGGGGAGGGCGGTTCCGACGGCGCGGTTGACCAGGCCGTGGCGCTGGGCGAAGAGCAGCGAGAAGATGACGGCGACGAAGACGCTGCCGACGAGCTGCGGGGAGAAGAACGCGAGGCGGAAGAAGTTGCGGAACCAGATGCGCTTGCTGTTGACGAGCAGTGCGAGCGCCAGGGCCGCGGGGATCTGGATGATGAGGTAGCCGATGGTGAAGGCGACGGTGTTGGCGACGGCGATCCAGAAGAGTTTGTCGACGACGAGGAAGCGGTAGTTGTGCAGGCCGGCGAACTGGGTGTGCTTGGGGCCAACGGCTTTGTAGAAACTGAGGGTGACGCTTCGGCCGAGGGGGTAGAGGAGGAAGACGCAGAAGAGCACGACGAACGGCGCGACGAAGAGGTACGGCGCGTACTTCTGTTGCAGGGCCCACCAGCGGTCACGGGTCATTGGAGCCTCGCGGGCGGGGGGAATTGATCTGGCGTGGCATGGGCGTCCCGCCCATGCATTGCGACGCGCATGGGCGGGACGCCCATGCCACGCAGAAGAGTCGTGCCGGGGGTGGATTGATCGTGCAGATGCATGCAAAGGCGCATAGGCGGGACGCCCATGCCACGCGAAAGAATTGGCTTGGTCGAGAGCACGACGTGCATTGGCTAATCGACCCTCCAGTGTTCGATGCGGCGGTTGAGGTCTTTGGCCGCGAAGTCGAGCCAATGCTGGCACCGGGCTTCCAGGCCGTCGGCCGAGTTGTGGTCCTTGATGTAGCTGACG
This sequence comes from Tepidisphaeraceae bacterium, assembly GCA_036387255.1. Taxonomy (GTDB): domain Bacteria; phylum Planctomycetota; class Phycisphaerae; order Tepidisphaerales; family Tepidisphaeraceae; genus DASVUC01. Next base: position 27,375 of record DASVUC010000108.1, read on the forward strand.
CAGTTGTTGAGGACATACTGAAGCGCGACGGCGGCGAGGGGGGAGGCGGGGGATTGGAAGCGCTCGGGCAGCTGGTGGGCGAGCTGGGTGTAGAGTTCTGCGCCGCGCTGTCCGCCGAGAAACGGATCGGGACGATGGTAAATCTCGTCGCTCCATGCGGTTTTCAGGGGCGGAAGGATGTCGGTGGTTTGCTGGCGGGTGCGGATGCCCTCGGGGGAGAAGTAGAGGAACTCGATGAGCTTGAAGGCGCGCTTCGGATCTTTGCACGCCTTGGTGATGCCAACCATGGTGCCGCCCCAGGTGCTGGTGGGGGCGTCGGTGGGGTCGAACTTGGGCAGGGGCATCATGCGCATCTTGCCGGCCGTCTCTCCCGCGAACTTCTTCAGGTAGGTCAGGCGCCAGTCGGCGGTGAAGAAGGCGCAGATGTTTCCACCGTTGACGTCGTTGGAGAGCGCGCCGACGCCGCCAGCGGGCATGCTGAATCCACCGACCGCGCGGGGGCCTGCGACGAGCTGCGCGTAGAAGCAGACGGTCTGCGTGACGCGCGGGTCGTTGATGTGGACCTGGTTGTACTGGTCGATCATGTTGATGTGGCGCTGGAGGAGGATCTGCTGGATGATCGACGGATCGCCGGGGGCGGCTTCGAGGGCGTGGCGCTCCTTGTAGCCTTTGGCGCGCCAGTACTGCTCGAACTTCAGGCAGGCTTCGTGGAACTCGGGCCAGGTCTTCGCCTGCGAAAGATCGATGCCGGCTTCACGGTAGAGGTCATCGCGATAGAGGATGGTGACGGGGTGGACGTCGTGGGGGATACCGAAGATGACGTTTTCTTTCGTCCATGGCGTGAAGCGCTGGCGGACGATCTTGTCGAGCCAGCCGGACTCCTTAAGCATGTCGTTGAGCGGGATGAAGCCAACTTCATCGAGCGGCGGTCGGAAATAGCGCCCGACGAGGCCGATCTCGATCTCCACCACATCCGGCAGTTGCTCGCTCTTTGGGTTGGTCATGAACAGCGAGAGCAGGCGGAGGTCCATCGCCTGGCCGACGACGAGGTTCAGATTGACCGACAGCCCGGTGCGCTGCTCGAAGGTGGGGACGAGGTTGTTAAACGCCTGGTAATGGGAGTCGGCGAAGACCCACATGGTGAGGTCGGCTTTGCGCTGGTTGGGGCGCATGGCGACGAAGCCGCCGGTGAAGAGGGCGACGGCGAGCATCACGAGAATCGGCTTGCCGAGGTGGAAGGGCATTGGGTGTGGGAATAGTACCGGATCGGAGGTGGAAACGTTGGACAGTGAGTAGTGAAATTGGCGGCTCAGGTGGCGGTGATGGTGCTGAGGGCAAGATCATCTAAGTGGACGGCGTTGGTGCCTTGGAGCAGGAGCAGGCGGTCGCGCTGCGGGTCGTGCAGCGCCCTAGTCATGATCTGCGGAGGGAGCCAGTACTTGAAGGCGAAGCGCTTGCGGCGTGCAGCGGTGCGAGTGACGCCGGCGAGACCGGTAACGTGCAGCTTGTGTTCCGAGAAATCGCCGCCGGGAGCGTAGTGAGGGAGCAGTTGTTTCTCCTGATCGGCGAGCCATGCGCGCAGGGGGCGACGTGACAGCGCGAGCGGCGCGGGGGAGATCTGGCGGATGTTGAGGAATTCGCGGTTGCACGTAAAAGAGAGGGTGAGGTCGCCGGCGAAGAAGTTGTGCTGCGAGAGGACAAAATCGGCCGGGGTGGTGCAGGCGAGGTCGAAGAGGGACCATCGGGTGGGGGCCGTGGGGGAGGTATCGGCAAGGGTGGGGAGGATGTCGTTTTCGAAGCAGATGTTGTCGTCGGGTTGGTGGAGGATCTGGATGATGCGATGGGTGGTGGGGCTGTGGGCGAGGAACAGATTACGGGTGGGGGAGGTGTAGAGCCATTGGGAGGAGAGACCCACGGCTGAAGCTGTGGGCTTGGCCCGGGGCAGTTCGTCGGGGGAGAGTTCGTTGCTCAGGATGCGGTGCGGATTGAAGCGCTGTTGGGGGATGTAGTGCCATCGCAGCGCCAGGCGCGGTTGGTCCATGTCTGCGACGTGAATGGCGCCTTTTCTGAAAGCACCCTCGATGTGGCTGGGATTGCAATCGCTGGGGATCGCGACGTTCCATCCCTGGAAGGCGAGGAGTTTGAGTCCTGTGCCTTTCATTTCAGTTGGGGAAGAGCCTTACCGCGTGAAAGTCGGCGCCGGTGGTGGAAAGGACGAGGCTGACGAGCATCCAGAATCCGGCGGCGGTGGCTTCTCCGATGATCAGGCCGATGAAGAAGTGCTTGGCGGAGCGGAACAGGTTGATGCCGCCGAAGCGGACGACGAGCAGTTTCAGCAGCCAGCCGATGAAAATGCTGAACCAGATCTGCTTGATCGGCCAGCCGTAGCAGGTGAGCAGTCCCACCGGATGCAGCGGCCACCATGCCAAGCGCAGGCGCAGGAACGAGAGCACGCTCACCGCGCCCAGCCCGAAGGAAAAGTGGGCCCAGCGGCTGTGCACTTCGCTTGGCCCGTTGCGCGGCGGAAGATACGCCTGCGCCGGCGCAAACATGTAGCTCTTCACGCCCCACTCGGTGCCCCAGGGGTTCAGCGGCGTCTGCTGGGTTGTGTCGAGCGTCACGCCATGCGTGTATTCCACGTGCAGCATCGAGGCAAAGCTGACGGCGTACGCAATCACCAAGGTGAGCGCGAGGGTGAGAAGGAAGGAGAGGCCTGGGCGTTGGGTGGGCGCATGACGAATGTGGGAAGGAGTCAATGACAAATGGGGCGCATGTTTTTCATTCGCCGGTGATTGATTCCCCCGATCGTCGTTCTTGCGGGTTTCATCCTCAACCTTCAGGGCATGGGTTGAGAAGGTTGACAGGGTTTCGCGGACGTCGTGCCCGAGGATCATCGAGAGCAGTCCGTGAAAGAAGAAGCTTCGGCCGGTCGTGCGCAGGCCGAGGGGAGGCGTCATGGCCAGGATCCACGGGCGCGAGTAGGGGAATCCCAGTTGCAAAAAGAGCAGCCCGGTCTCGGCGATCACGCGGGCGGTGACCAGCATGACGGTCAGGATGAGCGTCACCAGCACGATGGCGCCGATGATCGAGCAGCCCGCGGCGATGAGCCAGCCGATCATGATGAGCACGAAGAGCACCAGTCCCCACCCCGCCAATCCGTCGGGCAGGTAACGCCAGGCAGAGGCGGAGGAATGGTTCAGCCGCCGGGTCATCGCGCGGAGCACTTCGGCCCAGCGTTTCCGCCCGACCCAGAGGATCGCGATCGCGAACGGGATGATCGCGCCCACCTGCTGGTCCTGCTGCTGGGGGTAGCCGAACTCGGCCTGTTGCGCGCTCCAGATCACGCGCTCGACCTGGAGGAAGATGTAGAAAAACCAGAGCGAGAAGGCTGTGCGCGTCTGGAGGAAGAAGGTGATTCCGACGATGGAGAAGAAGATCACGTTGTGCTTGAAGCCCATCAGGTTGCCCTGCGTGCCTTCGGGTTCGGTGTAGATCCACGGGCTCTCGGTGAGCACTGAGGAGAGGTTGTATTCGATTGGGATCCTCGGCCAGTGCCTGGCGTCGTACTGGTTCATCGAGTTGAAGAAATGGATGGCAAAGACGCTGCACGCGGCGAAGTAAAACAGCGGGGAGCGGAACAGCGCGTTGAACGATCTTCCCTTCGCCGGCTCCTCGATCAACGACAGGTACACCTGCGCGATCGGGAAGGGGAGGCGCTCATTCTCGATCCACTGCTTCCGCACGATGACGGCGCAGCAGAGAATTGCGCCCCAGAACGCGAAGATGAAGATCGCCCAGATGAAGATGGGCTTGATCCACGCCGCCCACGGCACCGCGGCGAGGTGCGCGATCAGCGTGTCAGCTGTCCCACCCGCGCGGTTGTAGTAGTTCTGCACAACAGGATCGCTTGCGCGCGCGAGCGGATCGTACCCGGGCATCGTCGGGAAGATCCAGTCGGGCAGATCAAGCTTGCGCAGGACCGCCGCATAATCGCTGTTGGCGCCCGCGTGATAGAACGTGCCGATGAGCGCCGCGGGGAGGTACCGCATCAATCCCGTCGCCGGCACGCTGCACCCGACCATCAGCATGGAGATGGAGACCGCCAGCTCACTCGTTGTGAAGGCGTGCCGCGGCGCGAAGCGGTGGAGCGGCGCGTTGATCAGCAGGATCACGGTCAGGAAGAACAGCAGCAGACCGATCGGCAGGTAATTGCCGATCATCGGCGTGTTGTTCACCGCCAGATCGTTGTACGGCACGAGCGAGCAGATCGCGATCACGCCGATCAATCCCAAGCTGATTGAGCGGAGGTTGACGGGGCTCCGCGCCCGCGCCTCGTCGAGCTGCTGCACCGTCGCTGTCAGCGGAAGTTCGGCCGAAAGGGGGGACACGGGAGGAATCTAACGTTTATTTGCCGTTGTTCCAGATGTTCTCCATCTGCCAGGCATCGAGCGACTTCAGGGTGGCGCTTCCGCCGCGGGTGGAGAATTGCACTTGCGTGCTGTCCGTGCGGCTCGGATAGATCCGGCTCGTGAGACATGTGTGGCCGTTGGCGAAGACTTCAACCACCGAATGATCGAGAAACACCCGCAGCTTCAAAGGCTCATCCGGCTTGAGGT
>DASVUC010000109.1:0-20545 GCA_036387255.1 Tepidisphaeraceae bacterium
ACGCGCAGCTTTGCGCCCGAAACCTGACATGCGATCTGCCAGGGAACGATGTTCGAGTGATGCTCGACCGATGAGATGACGACTTCATCCCCCGCCTGGAGCATGCTCCGCCCGTAGCCGTGCGCCACGAGATTGATCGACTCCGTCGTCCCGCGCGTGAAAATGATCTCCTTATCCTCAGCCGCGTTCAGGAAGTTCCGCACCTTGTGCCGGGTCTGCTCCCAGCGTTCGGTGGCAATTTGCGAGAGGTAATACACCCCGCGGTGGATGTTCGCGTTTTCCGTCTCGTAGTAGTTCCGGATCGCGTCGATGACCTGCCGCGGCTTTTGCGTCGTTGCCCCGTTGTCGAGGTAAACCAGCGGCTTGCCGTTCATCTGCGTGGCGAGGATTGGGAAGTCGGAGCGGATCCGCAGCGGATCAAACGTCCTCCCCTGATCCAGCCGTGGATGAGTATCAACAGAATCGCGCGCTGCGGTGGTCATATCCCAATCATATCCCTCTCAACGCGCAATCGCGCCTCGCTCACCCACCACTGCGCCCCTCGTAGCCCGGATGCGCCCCGCGCCCAGATGCTGGCGACACAGGAGTCGCCCTTTAGCCGTCGTAGGGTCCGCTTCAGTGGACCAGTTACCTCTTCACCACGTTAGGTCCGGTGCGCCTCATTGGCCTCCCCCAGATCCGTAATTCGCAGATCCTGCGGCAATCCCGCCTGCCGCGCCATGAAATCTTCCAGTCGCCGCCGCACAGGCTCCACCTTGATGCGGCGCGTGATGTCGGCGGCGAAGGCGTAGGTCAGCAGGTGCCGCGCGGCTTCCAGCGAAACGCCTCGGCTGCGGAGATAGAAGACCATCTCATCATCCACCGGCCCTGTCGTCGAGCCGTGGGTGCACTTCACATCGTCTGCATAAATCTCCAGGGCGGGCTGGGAGTTCATGCTCGCATCATCGGACAGGAGCAGTGACTTGCTCGTCTGCTTGCTGTCGGTCTTTTGGGCGGCCTGGTGCACAAAGATCTTGCCCTTGAACACGCCGGTCGCTTCATCCCTAAGCACGTGCTTGTACAGCTCATAGCTGGGGCAGTTCGGGGCGGCGTGCTCGAGCAGCGTGTGGTTGTCGCAATGCTGGTTGCCGCCGATCAGCACGAGGCCATTCAAGATCGCTTCCGCGCCCTCGCCGGCCAAGGTGACGTTCAGGTCATTGCGGGTCAACTTGCTGCCAAGCGTTGCCGCATGGGAGACGAAGCGGGCGCCGCGACCGAGTCTCGCTTGTAGCGTTGAGACGTGATACGCGGGCGCACTTCCATGTTGCAACTTGTTGTGTTCAATCCGGCTGTCGTTCCCGACCGCCACTTCGATCACCACGTTCGCCAGATGGGTTGATCCCGCGCCGACGAAACTGCTAACAAGCGTCGCCTCGGCGTTGTCTTCGGCTACCACCAGAATGCGCGGATGCGAAACCGTCGGCTCGCCACTTCCGGTATCGACGAAGAGCAGGTGGATCGGCTGCTCAAGCGTGATGCCGCGAGGGATGTAGATCAATGCGCCATCGTTCATCAACCCCGTGCTCAGGGCGACAAACGGGTTCGCGTTGATGTCGGCATACCGCGCCAGGTGCTGATCCAGCAGCGCATCGTGCTTGGCAATCGCATCGTGCAGGCTTTCGACGATCACCCGCGCCGGCAGCGCGCCCAGCCGCGAGAGTTCACTGGAAAACCGACCGTTGACGAAGACGAGTTCCGCGACCGCTTCCTCGCCAAAACTGAACTCGCGAATCTTCGCTTGCGCCTGCGCATCCACCCGGCCATCCGCCAGCACAAACCGCGTCTTCGCGATTGGCCCGATGTTCGTGAATCGCCACTCTTCCTGCTTGTTATCCGGAAACCCAACTTTCTCGAACCGCTCGATACCAAAGCGCCGCCGCTGCTCCAGCCAGGTCGGCGTGCTGCCATTCCGGCTCGAGGAAAGCTCGCGGAATTGAGCGACGTGACTTTCTTTTTCCATCAGTTGCGTCATGAGTTTCTCGCTGCGCTTAAACGCCGGCCGCGACTTCCTTCTCGACCCAGTCGTACCCCTTCTCTTCCAGTTCCAGCGCCAGCCTGGCATCCCCCGTCTTCACGATCCGGCCGTCGATCATCACGTGAACGTAGTTGGGCTGAATGTAATTGAGCAGCCGCTGATAGTGCGTGACGAGCATGATCGCGCGATCTCCCGTCCGCAGCGTGTTCGCGCCGTTGGCGACGATCTTGAGCGCGTCGATGTCCAGCCCTGAGTCCGTCTCGTCCATCAGCGCCAGCGTCGGATCCATGACGGCCATCTGGAAGATCTCGTTGCGCTTCTTCTCACCGCCGGAGAATCCTTCATTGACCGCGCGGTTCATGAAGGACTGGTCCATCCGCAGCAGCGCCATCTTGTCTTTGACGAGCTTGAGAAACTGCACCGCATCCAGTTCCGGATCGCCGCGATGCTTCTTCACCGCGTTTACTGCGGCCTTGAGAAAGTAGCTCGTGCTCACGCCCGGGATCTCGACGGGATACTGGAATGCCAGGAACACACCTTCACGCGCCCGCTCTTCGCTGGAAAGCTCCAGCAGATCCTTCCCATCATACGTGACTGATCCTTCCGTCACCTCGTACGTCTCGCGCCCCATGATGACCTGCGAGAGCGTGCTCTTGCCCGATCCGTTCTTGCCCATGATCGCGTGCACTTCGCCACGATTGATGGTCAGGTCGACGCCCTTAAGGATGTCGCGCCCACCCGGAGCGGCAACGCGAGCATGAAGATTCCGAATTTCCAGTAGTGCCATTTTTCTTTTCGTAGCATGGGCGTCTCGCCCATGTCTCCCTGTGATGCATGGGCTCTGGCGCCCATGCTACGTTGACTACCCAACACTTCCTTCCAGGCTCACACCCAACAGCTTCTGCGCTTCCACCGCGAACTCCATGGGCAGCTCGCGGAAGACTTCCTTGCAGAAGCCGTTCACGATGATGCTCACCGCGTCTTCCAGCGCGATCCCGCGGGTCTTGCAATAGAAGAGCTGATCCTCCCCGATCTTTGAAGTCGAAGCCTCATGCTCCGCCCGGCTGCTGGTGTTCTTGACTTCGATGTACGGGAACGTGTGCGCCCCGCACTTATCGCCCAGCAGCAGCGAGTCGCACTGCGTGTAGTTCCGGCTGTTGGTCGCACCTTTCAGGATCTTCACCAGACCCCGATAAGCATTTTGCCCGAAGCCCGCACTGATCCCCTTGCTGACGATCGTCGACCGGGTGTTCTTCCCGATGTGGATCATCTTGGTACCCGTGTCAGCCTGTTGATGGTGATTCGTCAGCGCCACTGAGTAAAACTCGCCAACGCTGTTGTCACCCTGGAGGATGCAGCTCGGATACTTCCATGTGATCGCCGAACCCGTCTCCACCTGCGTCCAGGAGATCTTCGAACTCACGCCGCGACAAGCGCCGCGCTTGGTGACGAAGTTATAGATCCCGCCCTTGCCGGTCTTAGGGTCGCCCGGGAACCAGTTCTGCACGGTGGAGTACTTGATCGTTGCATTGTCCATCGCCACGAGCTCCACCACCGCGGCGTGAAGCTGATTCTCATCGCGCTGCGGGGCCGTGCACCCTTCCAGGTAGCTCACCGAGCTGCCTTCATCCGCGATAATCAGCGTCCGCTCGAACTGCCCGGTGTTCTTCGCATTGATGCGAAAGTACGTCGAGAGTTCCATCGGGCACTTCACGCCCTTGGGGATGTACACGAACGAACCATCGGTGAAGACGGCACTGTTCAGCGTGGCGTAGTAGTTGTCGGAATACGGAACGACGGAGCCAAGGTACTTCTTCACCAGCTCCGGATGCTTCTGCGCCGCTTCGCCGAAGCCGCAGAAGATGATTCCCATCTCCGCCAGCTTCTTCTGGAACGTGGTCGCGACGGAGACGGAATCGAACACGGCATCCACCGCAACGGTGGGTTGTTCAACACCCAGAAGCGCTGCGCGTTCGTTCATCGGAACGCCCAGCTTCTCGTAAACCGCGAGCAGTTCCGGATCCACTTCATCCATGCTCTTCAGCTTGGCTTTGGGCGCGGAGTAGTAGATCGCTGACTGATAGTCGATCGGCTCATACTTCAGCTTCGGCCACATCGGCTCCTTCATCGTGAGCCAATGCCGATACGCCTTCAGCCGCCAATCCAGCAGCCACTGCGGCTCATTCTTCTTGTGCGAAATGAACCGGACAATCTCTTCGTTCAGTCCCGGGGGCGCGCTCTCGGAATCGATGTCCGTGATGAAGCCCCACTTGTATTCGCGGTTGGCGAGCTGTTCGATTTCTGCATCTGTCGTCGGCATGTCTTCCTCGAAACTCGGTTGCTGCTCTGAGACGCAATCTCAATAGTTATTACGTCGATGAGCCACCGCCGCACGATCAAAATCGGGCGCTGGCGGAACTAAAGCCAGTGCGAAAGCGGACTTACGCAGGGCGCGATTCAGCAGACGCATGTCGCGCCTGCTGAAGGTCCTCGCCGGAGAAGCTTAGGCCGAGAAGCTCGACCCGCACCCGCAGGTGCTCGTCGCATTGGGGTTCTTGAACACAAACCCGCGGCCCATCACTTCATCCTTAAAATCGATCTCAACGCCAGTGAGATACCGCGCGCTCTTCTCATCCACCAGAATGTTGATCCCGTGCGATTCAAGCTGCTCGTCGGTCTCACCGGCCGGCTCTTCGGTCAGATCCAGCATGTAGCTGAACCCCGAGCAACCGCCGCCCTTCACACCCACGCGCAGTCGGGTCTGATCCGCGGGAAGGCCCTGATCCTGAATGATCTTCTTGATTTCGTTGGCTGCCGTTTCCGTGAGGTTAACCATGATAAAGCTCCTGTTTTTCTGTTAAACCTGAACCGCTTGTTTCTTCTGCCCAACGCCCACCCGTTCCAGCGGCACATCAATCCGCCGTCCGGGCAATACCAAATCCGCCACCGACACTTCGCGCATAAAGCGTGAAAGCCGATACTGAAGCGCCTGCGCCGGCCCATGCAAAGCCAGCCGCTCGCTTGCCCCCAAATCCACCTGCTCGACCATCTTGCACAATTCCAGCAGGGAGATGGTATGCAGATCAATGCCAATGCGATACCCGCCACTGGCCCCGCGGATACTGCTGAGCACGCCATGCTGGTGCAAACTTTTCAGAATATTCATCAGCAGCGCCGCCGGTATCTGGCAGGCTGACGCAATCTCCCGCGCCGACGAAACACGACCCTCCCGCTCAGCCAAATAACCCAAGCTGATCAAGGCATAGTCGGCTTTTCGACTCAAACGCAGCATGCTGATGTCTCTATCCGAGCGGGCGAGCGTGAGGAACTGACCCGCCTCAGACGAATATAGTACCGCCCCAGTCCCATATCAAGCACGTTGAGACTCGCTGTCGGCCCCGCCACAATTCCGCGATGGATCTTCGCCAGTCCTACGATGACGTCACCTACGAATCCCTGCCCTTCCCGCAATCCCACCCCGACCGCCTCTTCGTCGTCTCGAACCTCCTCGGCTTTACCCCAGCCCCCGTCCAAACCGCTCGCGTCCTCGAACTTGGCTGCGCCACCGGCGCAAACCTCCTCGCCATGGCCGACGTGCTTCCTGATGCGCACTTCCTCGGCATTGATCTCTCCCCGAAGCAGATCGAGATCGGGAACCAATTCGTCCGATCCTTGAACCTCCTCAACATCCAATTCCAGGCTATCGACCTTCAGCACCTCGCCGCCGACGCGGGCCAGTTCGACTACATCATCGCGCATGGCCTGTACTCATGGGTCCCTGACGACGTGCGCCGGCGCCTCATGCAACTGATCAAGCAGCACCTCTCCCCCACCGGCGTCGCCTACATTAGCTACAACACCTTCCCCGGCTGGCGCATCAAGCAGATCTCACGAGAGATCATGCTCTACCACACGCGCCACATAACCGATCCGCGGCAGCGGCTAACTGCTGCGCAGCAGTTTCTCAGCCAGGTCGCCGGCGCTCTTCCGACGGAGTCCAGCGCCTACGCTCGGGCGCTGCACGATGAAGCGAATTTCCTCGCGCAACAGCAGCCTTACTACCTGGCGCACGATCATCTCGAGTCCATCAACCACCCCGTGTACTTCCACCAGTTCGTCGAAAACGCCGCTCAACACGGCCTGCAATACATCGCTGAAGCGACGCTCAGTTCCATGACCGGCCTGGAGCTCCCCGCGGCCACCCAAGAAGCGCTACGCCGGTTACCGATTAAAGATCCCATTGAAGCGCAGCAGTACCTCGACTTCCTCGCCCACCGGTCGTTTCGCCAGTCGATTGTCACGCACGCGGGCGCAAAGATCCTGGCTACGCCGGACCCCGCACTCATCAAAGACTTCTACATCTCCGCCAATATTAAGCTGCCACCAGACTTTGACATCTCCAGTTCCGCGCCATCCACGCTCAAGGTCTTCAACGGCATTGAGTTCGACATCGCCGAGCCTCTCTACAAAGCGCTCTTCGCTGAGTTAGCGGAAGGCTTTCCTCTGCACCTCCACTTCGACGACCTCATCGCCCGCGCGCAGCAGCGCGTCCCTGTCGCCGCCCCCGGGCTCGCGGAGGAGCAGATCAAGGGCATCACGGCATTTCTCCTCCAGTGCTACCTCCACCAGATCATCGATCTGTATCCGCGCCAGCCGGACTTCATCACCACAGTCTCGGATCGCCCCACCGCCCGTCCGCTCGCCCGCGCGCAGGCACAGCACTCCAACCGGGTGGTGAACTACCTCCATCAGTCCGTCAATCTCGACGAGGCCGCACGTCAGTTTCTCCTCCAGCTCGATGGCCGCGAATGGAGCACCCCGGACGCCGCAGCCGCATCCGCCTTGAAGCAACTCGCCGCCGCCTCACTCTTTTGCGCATGAAAAGAGGAGAGAACGATCCAGCGCAAGCGCCGGATCGTTCAAACCTCTGCGATGCGGAACCTAAATTTTAAAATTTAAATCCAAACTCAAACCACCACATTTCGATTCTTCTTCCTCGCGACAAAGAAGTAGATGATCGCGCCGAGCAGATGCAGGAACAGGATAACCACCGCCCACAGCACCTTCTCCGCGACCGGCATGTTGCTCACCAGACAATCGATCAGCATCCAGAGCCAGAAAATGCTCGCAATGGCGGCGACGACGAACAACACCATGACCACGGCGCCACCAGCCGCGACACCGGAATTCGACTGCGCTAACAGCATCAATTCATTCATATGAACCTCCAGAAGTTGTTGTGCTTCACGCAACAGATGTGCCAGGCGCACAAGTTGGATCAGCAACGCAACCAGACTCACCTGATGAAGATTTTTGCCCACTCCCACGACCGTTGAGCGCCGCTACGGTCTACCTCCCAAAGAGTGGTTGTCGTCGTTCCGCCAAGGTTGGTGGAATCAGCCACTCAGCAGTCAGCGCCGCAAGACCCCGCGGTGCTCGAAAGGAAGGTGGCTTATGACCCGTTACATTCTCGCCTGCACCTGTGCCATGGCGATGCTCGTGTCGACTCAAGTTCGCGCAGCAGATCAATCCTCCGGCTCCAGCGGCGGAAGCGCGCAAGCCCAGGAGACCGACAAGTGCTTTGTAGAGATGGCCGCGGTGCAGAACATGTTCGAGTTGAAGCTCTCGGAGGCCGCACAGCAGCAAGCATCGGATCAGCAGGTGAAGCAGTTCGCCCAGCAGATGATCCAGGATCACAAGCAAGCCGGTGAACAGAACAAGCAGGTCGCGCAGAAGATCGGCGCGCAGGTTCAAAGCGATCTCCCGCAGATGAAGCAGCGCGAGATTGACGCGATCAAGTCGCTGCAAGGTAAGGACTTCGACCAGGCGTACCTCTCGGCGATGAAGGCCGCCCACCTGCACGACGTCTCGAAGTTCAGCGACCAGGCTCAGATCTCCAAGAGCCAAGACGTCAAGCAGTTCGCCCAGCAGGTGCTCCCCACGCTCCAGCAGCACCAGCAGCACGTGATGAGCCTCGCGCAGGCGCAAGGCCTCCCCTCCATGGGCAACCAGGCGCAGCCCGCCAGCTCAACCATCAACCCAGCCGCCAGCGATCAGGGCGGCACGAGCGGTAGCTCCAGCGGCGGTTCGTCGAGTGGTGGCAGCTCGAGCGGCTCCAGCTCCGGCGGTTCCTCCGGTGGCTCGTCCAGCGGCGGTTCGTCGGGCTCCGGTTCGAGCGGTTCCAGCTCGGGCGGCAGCAGCAGCGGCGGTCAGTCGCAGTAAGCTCCGGCTTCCAGCGCAATATTTGACCGAGACGGCCGCACCGCGCGGCCGTCTCTCTTTTTGCGCCATTGTTTCGTACTATCACCTGCCGTGACCTCATTCCAGTCTCCGGCATCGAAACATTGAACGATGCAAATCCTCATCACCGCCGGGCCGACCCACGAGCCCATAGACCCCGTCCGCTTCATCGGTAACCGCTCCAGCGGGAAGATGGGACTCGCCCTCGCGACCGCCGCGCGGGATGCGGGGCACGAAGTCACCCTCATCCTCGGCCCGGTCTCCGTCGACATCCCTCCCGGCATTCGACGCATCGATGTCATGAGCTCCAAAGAGATGCACGATGCCGTCCTGCTCCAGTTCCCCGACCACGACCTGCTGATCATGGCCGCCGCAGTCGCCGACTTCCGCCCCAGGCATGTCCGCACGGAAAAGATCCACCGCGCCGGCAATCTCACCATTGATCTCGAACCCACCGAAGACATCGTCGCCGCCGCCAGCAGCATGAAGCGCCCGAACCAGCGCACCGTCGGCTTCTCCCTCGTCAGCCGCGGCGACACTGCTCGATCGCGCGAGAAACTCCTTCGTAAAAAACTCGACCTCATCGTTTACAACCCCACCGACACGCTCAGCAGCGACTCCATCGAGTCCATCCTCCTCTACCCCGATGGTCGAAGCGAGCAGCTGTCCTCCCGATCCAAGCGCCTCTTCGCCGATAATCTCATCCAGAGGGCCACTGCTCTCTTCAACAACAAGTAACGATTGGGCCTCCGCCAAGGCGCAGAGGGCGCACGTACTGCGCCATCGGTTGAGCATCGTGGATAGACCCCTGTGATTTGACACCCATGATCCAGCGTCTTCTGCGCCTTTGCGTGGGCCCGGCCGTTCCAATGGAGCAACAGCGTTGTCTCGCCCGATAATGGTAAAGATCAAGCGTCTGCTGCACGGGAGCGATGTTCCGCTTCCGATGCGGATGACGGAGCACGCCGCGGGTTTCGATCTGCATGCCGCGGTGACGGACCGCGTGACGCTTGAGCCGGGAGAGATTCGCTTGATTCCGTGCGGGTTCGCAATGGCGCTTCCGCCGGGCTACGAGGCACAGGTCCGACCAAGAAGCGGCCTGGCGAGCAGGCAGGGCATCACCCTGATCAACTCCCCGGGCACCATCGACGCTGACTACCGAGGAGAAGTCCAGGTGCCTCTGATCAACCACAGCTCCACCGCCTTCACCATCGAGCGCGCTATGCGCATCGCTCAGATGGTGATCGTCCCGGTTCCCCCCGTGGAACTGCTTGAAGTCGATGTACTGGACGACACTCATCGTGGACAAGGTGGTTTCGGACACACCGGACACTGAGCGCGCGAACCTTACGATCGCCCCGCAAGCGGGGCCGCTAAACGAAAACAGACTCACGGACGAGAAGAATGCCCGCACCCAAAAAAACAACGCCCAGCCTGGAACGTTCAAACGCCATTCGCAATTCCGCATTGTTCCTCGGAATCGCCGCGTGGATCTTCCTCCTGCTCTCGCTGGGAAGCTTTCACCCCACCGATTGGCCGAGCCATGAAGTTTTCCCCTACCCCGCCATCCAAAATGCCTGCGGCTCCGCCGGCGCCTGGGTGGCGTATCACTGCTTCCTGGGTGTGGGGCAGGGTGTCTTCCCTATCCTCTTTTTCTCCGGCGTGTGTCTGGCGCTACTGGTGTTCAAGAGCCGCGTGAGCGACATCTGGCTGCGCGTGATCGGCCTGATGCTGCTGGCAACAGCCTTCGCCGCCACGGTTCATCACCTGCGCCCCGGCTCCGCCAATGGATTGCCTGAGGGGCACGGCGGGCTCCTTGGTATCGCTGTCTCCAGTTTCCTCCAGGCTCACTTCTCCATCTGGGGCACGCGCCTGGTGCTGATTACTGCCACATTCATCGGTCTGCTCCTCGCCGCCGACGATCTCGTCCTCCAGATGCCGCAGTACGCCAACGTCGCTCTCGCGGGCGTCCGCGAGCGCGTCCCATCACTGCCGCAACTGCCCCAGTTCCGATTCAACTTCCCTGAGCTTCCCAAGCTCCCGTCGCTCCCGCGCTTTATCACCCGGGATGCATTGCGCTCTTCCGACAATGCCCCCACGCCGCTCAAGCTCAAAGGCGAGAAGTCCGCGAAGCAGACCAACGCGCAGGACGATGACCTCGACGAACCGCTCAAGCCCCCGGTCATCTTCAAGCCCAGCAGCACCACGGACGACATCGAGCTCACTTACGAAAACGACGAGCCCACGCCTGCCGAATCGGATGCCGCCTTCATCGACACCTCCGATCCCGGCCCCGCCGAAGCCGCCGTCATACCTCCGCCTGAAGAGCAGAAAGTTCCGCAGCCTGCCGCGCCCGAGCCGGTTGCAGCGGCGTCTGAAGCGGTAGAAGTCGCACCGCCCGAGCAGCGCAAGGAGATCATCGTCAAGCTGCCGAGCATGATCAAACCGCGCCAAACCAGCCCCCCGCCGCGCCCGAAGGAACTGGGTGAATATCACCTTCCGCCCTGGGATGTGCTGGGCGACGCCGAGCACGGCTACGCCGAATCGCAGGAAGCATTTGTCCGCGAGCAGGCCGCCATCCTCGAGCAGGCGCTCAAAGAGTTCAACATCGACGCCCACGTCGTCGAGATTGACACCGGCCCGGTCATCACGATGTATGAGATCGCGCTGGCGCCCGGTGTCAAAGTCGGCACCATCACCTCCCTCTCCAACGACATCATGCGCGCCCTCAAGGCCGAATCCGTCCGCATTGTCGCGCCGGTCCCGGGCAAGAATACCGTCGGCATCGAAGTTCCCAATCAGCAGAAGGAAAAGGTCCGGATCAAAGAGCTCATGCAGCTCGCGCCCGAAGCCATGGCAAAGATGGCGATCCCGCTGTTCCTGGGCAAGGACGCATCCGGCGAGCCGCTCATTACGGACCTGGCGGCGATGCCTCACTGCCTGATCGCGGGCACCACCGGCTCCGGTAAATCCGTCTGCATCAACACGATCATCATGTCCGTCATGTATCTCCAGCGACCCGACATGGTGAAGATGATCCTGATCGACCCCAAGGTCGTGGAAATGGCGCCCTTCAAAGACATCCCGCACCTCATGTGCCCCGTCATCAACGAGACCGGCCGCGCCACCTCCGTGCTCGACTGGGCGTGCGAAAAGATGGACGAGCGCTACGAGCTGCTCGCCGAAGCCGGCGTCCGCAACATCAAGGGGTACAACGCGCTCACCAGAGAAGAACTCTTCGAGCGCTTCCAGCCTGGCAATGAAGAGGAAGAAGCAAAGATCCCCAAGAAGCTCCCCTACATCGTCATCATCATCGACGAGCTCGCGGACTTGATGATGACCAGCGGCAAGGAAGTCGAAACCTTCATCGTGCGTCTCGCGCAAAAAGCGCGAGCGGTGGGAATTCACTTGATCGTGGCGACGCAGCGTCCGCAGGCGACGGTTGTCACGGGCCTGATCAAGTCGAATTTGCCCAGCAAAATCGCCTTCCGGGTCAACAGCCGAATGGACAGCCGAATCGTCCTGGACCAGAACGGCGCCGAGCTGCTCTTAGGCCAAGGCGACATGCTCTTTCTCCCACCCGGCGCGAGCAAACCCATTCGATCGCAAGGCACCTACGTCGACGACAAGGAGATTCGCGAATCGGTCAAGCTCCTCAAGAGCCTCGCCGACGCCCAGTACGAACCCGAACTGGTGCAGATCAAAACGACCGTCGGAGCCAATGGCGAGATCGAGAAAGATGAGCTGTTTGACGATGCCGTCCGAATCGTCCTGGAAACCAAGCGCGGCTCCGTCTCGCTGCTTCAGCGCCGCCTCACCATCGGCTACTCCCGAGCCTCCCGCTTGATCGAACAGATGGCCGCCACCGGAATTCTCGGCGACTACAAAGGCTCCCAAGCCCGCGAATGCAATATCACCATCGACGAGTGGGAAGCCATGAAAGCCCAGGAACAAAAAGACCTGGACGACGGAATGACAGTCTAAGGTCGCGCACTCCCTTCTTCCCCTCTCCCCTCCTCGGGAGAGGGCAGGGGTGAGGGTCTGACTTTGTCTCTACGAAATCCTCCCCGCCCAACCCCTCACTCCCTCTCCAACGTCCCCCCGGTCGCACATACTCCGCCGCCTCCTCAAGTTCATCGGAGAAGATCAGCGTGTTGAACGTCAGGAACCCCTTCACGTTATGCGCGTGGAGGTAATCCATAAGCCGCGGCAACTCCTCGGCGGTAAAATTCGTCGCGCGATGCCGTGCATTAGAATTGTCCAGCCCGAAGTAAACCGCGCTCGCCCCATTGGCCACCGCCGCGCGCATCGCCTCGAAATCCCCCGCGGGCGCGAGCAATTCCGGCACCTTCACACCCGACGTCTCTTGCTCCATCGTCGACACATCATCAGTATACGCCTGGAGACAACTCAATGAACCGACGCGAATTCCTCGCCGCCACCACCGCGGCAGCCGCTGCCATGACCGCCACAACCAACACATCCGGCGCAGCAGAAACTCAACCGGCCACCGCGAAAAGTCCCCAACCCACGCTCGCCCCGCCTCCCCCAGGCGTCGATTACTTTACCGAAGAGCGGCTCGTCAAAGCGATCGCCCCCATCGACACCTCCCACATCGATTTCCAAACCGTCTGCTACACCTTCAACCCGTGGCACCCTTCCCCCTACATGGAAAAGATCTTCGGCAAGGGCTGGACCGAATACGAGACCATGAACATGGCCCGCCCGCAGTTCCCCGGTCACTACCAGCCCAAGCGCCCGCTCTGGGGAAACTTCAACGAAGCCGACCCCACCTGGGCCGCCCGCGAAATCGACCTCGCCTCCTCCGCCGGCATCGACGTCTTCATGATCGACTGGTACTGGCACTCCGGCACCATGTTCTACCACGAGCAGCTCGAGCAGGGCTTTCTCAAAGCGCCCAACCGTGACAAGATGAAGTTCGCCGTCATGTGGGCCAACCACCACTGGCCCAACCTCTACCCCGCCCCCGAGAACGGAGAAGAAGCGACGCTCCTCCCCCAGGAATATTCCGACCAGGACATGGACCGCGTGGGCGCTTACCTCGTCGACCATTACTTCACGCAACCCAATTACTGGAAGCTCGACAACAAACCCGTCTTCGCTACTTTCTGGACCAACCACCTCATCGGCCACTTCGGCGTCACAGGGCTCCGCAAGATCTTCGACAGTTGGCAGAACCGCGCCAGCAAAGCCGGTCTCGCCGGCATCCATTTTCAAGCCTCCGACGCCTACGACCACAACACCCCCCTCACCGAAGCGGGCTACAGCTCGTGCACCCGCTACCACACCTTCGCCGGCATTGGCAAAACGAACCAAACCCCCTTTGCTCAGGGCGCCGAGCACGCCATCCAGCGCTGGCACAACGAAGCCTCGAAGATGAAGCTCCCCTACTTCCCCGAATGCCCCGTAGGCTGGGACAACTCCCCCCGCTACGGCAAGAAAGCCAAGATCATCACCCACCGCACCGCTGACCAATTTGAACGCCTTCTCCGCGCCGGCAAGTACTTCATCGCCCACCAGAAGACCAATCCCCCCGTCCTGTTCCTCGGCGCGTGGAACGAATGGACCGAAGACCACTACCTCCTCCCCGACGAAGTCTATGGCTACTCCTACCTCGAAGCCGTCAAACGCCAGTTCAAGAGAACCTAGTCGTGCGACCTTCCCGTCTTCTTTTCTCCCGGTATTCCCGGAGAGAACAGGGTGAGGGCTCTTGTTCCATCATCATCCTGAACTTCCCAGAACATCCCTCCTTTCCCTCTCCCGGTACGCCGGGAGAGGGTAGGGTGAGGGTTCTTCCTCCGGAACGAACACCCCCACCGTCGCCGGAATCCGAGCTCAAGCAAATTTATAGACCCCGCCCCCACCATACCTGCGGCTCGGGTTATACTCTGTTGGCTACACCGTCTCGTTAATCGGAGGTCCCCCTTGTTCCCGCGCCACCTCATCCCCGCGCTTCTCCTCTGCACCGCGCCCGCCCTGGCGATCACCCCCACCTTCACCAAGATCACCGACACCACTCCCGGCACCGCTATCAGCACCAACGCGTACTACCCCGGTCCCAAGGTCAACAACAACGGTCAGGTCGTCTTCGGCGCTAAGACTCAATCCAACGTCGGCGGCACTAACGCGATCTACCTCGGCAGCCTCGCCGGCGGGGCCATCACACCCATCGTCGACGGGAGCGGCGCCTTCAGCTTCGCCAGCAACTTCGACATCGACAACACCGGCACCGTCATCTTCAGCGGCTACCCCTACGGCGACGCCTTCGGCATCTACGCCCGCCACCCCAACGGCAGCTTCTCCCCTATCGTCCAAAAAGGCGGCGCCTGGGACGTCGTCAAGGAGCCCCGCGTCTCCGGTAACGGCAACATCGCCTTTAGCGCCTACAAAACCGACGGCATCGGTGGCGTTTATCGCACCACCACCGCCGGCGGGCCCGTCACCCCCATCTCCGAGGATTTCGGTCCGCTCCACCAGTATTACCCGCCCAGCGTCAACAACGCTGGAACCGTCGCCTTCCGCGCTCTCGACGATGCCAACAATTGGCTCGGCATCTACTCCGGCAGCGGCGGGCCCGTCACCACCGTCGCCACCAACAGCTTCAACACCTTCGCCAGTTCCGAGATCAACAACGCGGGACAGATCGGTATCAACGGCACGTTCTCGATCTCCCGCTGGGACGGCTTCGCCTGGACCACGCTCGCCGAAACCTTCCCCGGAGCCTACAACGGTTTTTCCGATTTCAGCGTCGTCGACACCTTCGGCGCACCCGGCATTGCCGACACCGGCTTGATGGCCTTCGGCGCACGAACGCGCTCGACACTGACGCCCGGCATCTTCATCGGACCCGATGCCGTCAATGACAAGATCATCGCCGACGGCGACCCCCTCTTCGGCTCAACCCTCAAGTATTTCGCCTTCGACCGCGGCATCAGCGACGACGGACGATACATTGCTTTCGCCTACGAACTCACCAATGGCGCCTCAGGCATCGCCGTCGCCACCATCCCCGAACCCTCCGCCGCAGCCATCCTCCTCCTGCTGCCGGCACTATCTCGCTTCCGCCGCCGCCAGCCGCCGCACACCGTCCTGAGCGGTAGCCACTCAGACCACCTCCGAAACCACCTCATGCCCCATCCCCCCGCCGCGCGTATCCCCCTCCCCCTTCACCGGATAAATCCATGACGTGACCCACCGGATCGCCACATAAAAAACAGGCGTCAAAAACAATCCAAAGAACGTCACCCCCAGCATCCCGAAAAACACTGCCGTCCCCAGCGCTTGCCGCATCTCCGCCCCGGCGCCCGTCGCCCGAATCAGCGGGAGCACCCCGAAGATAAACGCAAAGCTGGTCATCAAGATCGGCCGCAGTCGCAACCGCGAAGCCTCCACCACCGCATCCGACGCCTTCATATCCCGGTGTTCATCCTGCTGCTGCTTGGCGAACTCCACGATCAGCACCGCATTCTTCACGCTCATTCCCGCCAGCACCACGAATCCAATCTGCGTGAAGATGTTGTTGTCCATGTTCCGCAGCCACACCCCGCCGATGCCGCACAACAAGCACATTGGGACGATCAGGATGATCGCCGTTGATAGCGCGAAGCTCTCATACTCCGCCGAATGCGTCAGCCAAACGAACAGGATGCACAGCGGAAAAATGAACAGCGCCGTATTGCCCGCCAGCTTTTCCTGGTACGCCAGCTCCGTCCACTCGAATCCAAACCCCGGCGGCAAGTTCTCGCGCGCGATCCGCTCCATCGCGTCAATCGCCTGCCCCGAGCTGAATCCCGGCGCGGCCGAACCGTTGATCTCCGCTGACTCATACAAGTTGTACCGCGCGATCCGGTCCGGCCCCGTTATGTCCTCCAGGTCCATCACCGCGCCCAGCGGCACCATCTGACCGCCGCGATTGCGCGTCCGCAGGTCCGCCACGTCCGCCGCCCGCGCCCGGAAGGGGCTGTCCGCCTGCGCCTGCACGCGATACGTCCGCCCCAGGTAATTGAAGTCGTTTACATACAGCCCACCCAGGTAGATCTGGAGCGTGGAGAAAACATCCGTCACCGCCACGTTTTGCTGCTTCGCCCGCGTGCGATCCAGATTCGCATACAACTGCGGCACGCCCGCACGAAAGCTCGAAAACAACCCCGTCAGCGCCGGATCCTGCGAGCCCGCCGCGATAATGCGCCCCACCACATCCTGAAGCTCCTGAGGCGTCGCCGTCCCGCTCCGGTCTTGCACCTGCAACCGAAAACCCCCCGCCGTTCCGATCCCGCGCACCGGTGGCGGCGGAATTACCAGCGCATACCCCTCCTGCACCTGGTTAAACGCCCCTGTCAATCGCTGCGCAATGGCCCGCCCCGTCATGTCCGCCTTACCCGCGCGCTCATCAAACGGCTTGAGGATGATAAACATGCTCGCCGCCGCCGACGAACTCGACCCGGTGAAGAACGAGAACCCCGCAATGCTCACCGTATCGCGAACGCCTTCATCCTGCCGCGCGATCTCCGCCATCCGATCGATCGCGCCGCGGGTCCGCTCGATCTGCGATGCGTCCGGCATCTGCAAGTTCACCAGCAGGTAACCCTGGTCCTGCTGCGGAATAAATCCCGTCGGGACCGTCTTGAAACCCAGGTACGTCAGGAAAATCAGCCCCGCATACACCAGAAGCGCAATGACTGTCAGCCGAACCACGTGCTTCAAGATCCGGGTGTAAAAATCCGTCGCCCGCTCAAGCCCGCGGTTGAACAAGCGAAAGAACCACCCCAGCACCAGGTTGATCCCACGTGTGAGCCAATCCACTTTCGCCCCGCGCGGCCTCAGGATCATTGCCGACAGCGCAGGACTCAGCGTGAGCGAATTGAAAGCCGAGAGCAGCGTCGAGAATGCGATCGTCAGCGCAAACTGCCTGTAGAACTGCCCCGTGATCCCGCTGATGAACGCGACGGGAATAAACACCGCCGACAACCCCACCGCGATCGCGATCACCGCCGGCGTCACTTCCTCCATCGCCTTGTACGACGCCTCCTTCGGCGACAGCCCCTGCTCGATCCACCGCTGCACGTTCTCCACCACGACAATCGCGTCGTCCACCACGATCCCGATCGCCAGCACCAACCCAAACAGCGAAAGGTTGTTCAGCGAGAACCCCGCCAGCCACATCACCGCAAACGTCCCCACGAGCGACACCGGAATCGCCAGCAGCGGAATGATCGACGCCCGCCAGCTCTGCAAGAAAATCAGTACGACCAGCACCACCAGCGCCACCGCTTCCAGCAGCGTGCGGATTACGTCACGGATGCTCTCGCGCACGAACGTGGTCGTGTCATACGGAATCGCATACGACAGCCCCGGCGGAAAGTCCGCCTGCAATTCCCTCATCCGCGCGTAGATCGCGTTCGCCGTCTCGATCGCGTTCGATCCCGGCAACTGAAAAATCGCAATCCCCACCGCCGGCCTGCCGTTGTACGAGTTCCCCGTGGTGTAATCTGCCGACCCCAACTCCACCCGCGCCACATCGCGCACCCGCGTGATCTGACCGTTCTCCCCCACCTTCACCACGATATCCGCAAACTGCTCCGGGTCCGTCAGCCGACCCTGCGCGTTCACGGTGTACTGAAACTGCGTCGTATTCCGCGGCAGCGGTGGACCACCCACCACGCCCGCCGCCACCTGCACGTTCTGCTCCCGAACCGCCGTCACCACATCGCTCGCCGTCAGTCCGCGCGATGAAAGCTGGTCCGGGTTCATCCAGATCCGCATCGAGTAATCCCGCGCGCCAAACACGTTGATGTCCCCAACCCCCGGCAACCGCGCAAGCTGATCGCGAATTTGCAGCGTCGCGTAGTTGCTCATGAACAGCGTGTCGTACCGATTCTCCGGCGAATAAACCTGCACCACCAGTGTGATGTCCGGGCTCGCGCGCTTCGTCACCACCCCCTGCCGCGCCACTTCTTCCGGCAGCACCGGTTGCGCAATCGCCACTCGGTTCTGCACCTGCACCTGCGCGAAATCCAAATTCGTCCCCAGCGCAAACGTCACCGTCAGCCGCAGCGTCCCCTCGTTGGTGCTCTGGCTCGACATGTACATCATGTCCTGCACCCCGTTCACCTGCTGCTCGATTGGCGTAGCCACTGTGTTGGCCACCGTTTGCGCGTTGGCGCCCGGGTACGTCGTGTTCACCGTCACCGTCGGCGGCGCAATCTCCGGATATTGCGAGATCGGCAGCCCCACCACCGCAATCGCCCCCGCGATCACCGTCACAATCGACAGCACCATCGCAAACACAGGCCGGTCGATGAAGAACCGGGCGATGTTCATCGCACGACCCCCTGCGTCGTCGCGGGCTGTGTTACAGGATTTCCGGTCGGTTTCGTCGCAGCTTGGGTCGCCGGCGGCATTGCCGTGTCCTTCAGCGGCTCCAGGGAAAACGTCTCCATCTGCGGCGTAACTTTCGTTCCAGACCGTGCCCGCAACAAGCCGTTGATTACGATCACATCGTCGGGCCCCACCCCTTCCACGGCGCGAAGACTCCCAAACAATGTGCCCAGCTTCACCGGCCGGGACTGAACCACGTTCTCCCCGTTCACCGTCATCAGCAGCCGAAGATTTTGTTGCGTGACGATTGCCGCGTCGGGCACCAGCGTGGCCAGGTACTTCCCGCTGCCCGGCACCCGCATCGTCGCGTAAAACCCCGGCGTCAGCCGGCCAGTCGGGTTCGGAAAAACACCCCGCGCCCTCAGTGTCCCCGTGCCGGGATCAATTCGGTTGTCGACGAAGTCAATGTAACCCTCGTGCGGAAAGCCCTGCTCGTTCGTGAGCTGAATGAACGCTTCCACGCGCCCCAGGCGGGCGCTGACCCGCTTGCCTTGGCGCTCCAGCTCCTGGTACTTCAGCACCGCGCGCTCGCTGGCGTCAACGTAACAGTAGACGGGGTTGATGGATACGATCGTCGTCAAAGGGACGGCGGTGCTGGCGCCGGCGGTGATCAGGTTGCCGACGGTGATGTTCTTGCGACCCACGCGCCCGGCGATGGGAGCCGTCACACGCGTCCACTCCAGGTTCAGCCGCGCCGTGGACTCCGCCGCCTGAGCCGCCTGGAGCTGCGCATTGGCCTGCTGAAGCGCCGCCTGGGCGTTCGTAAGTTCCTGCTGGGCCACGGCACTGGCCGCCTGCTTGGTCCTCTGGAACTGCACGTCCGCCTGCGCCACCTGCGCCTGCGCTCGCGCCACGTCCGCGACCGCGCTATCCAGCGCCGCTTGATAAGGCCGGGGGTCAATGACGAACAACAACGCCCCTTTTTGCACAAGCGCCCCCTCGGTAAAGGGCGCGTCGACGATCTGCCCGCTCACCCGCGCCCGCACTTCCACCGACTCCGGCGCCTCGATGCGCCCGGTGTAAGTGTCCCAATCAATCAATTCCCGCTGCACCGGCCGCGCCACCGTGACCGCCGGCGGCGCGGGCGCTGGCGCCTGGGATTTCTTTCGGCACCCGGGCGCAAATGCCACCAGCGCCAGCACCACCATCGCAATGCCCAGTTTCACACTCCCACCCTACGCAACAACGTGATCAAACGGAGCGGGAGAAATCAGAATCAGGGTTTTGAGAGAAAGATCGAGCGCGCTAGAAGTGTGGCAGTGACTTTGGACATGGCCGCGGCATGTCTGCCTCGCTGCTCTTGGTGCCGTCGGCATGGGTGGTGAGGATCGCGTCAGCCATTTTCGGCTCATAGCGCCTCTTCGACCGCCCCTGCGGCCGGAGCGTTTGCTCCGGTTTCAGTTGCTTCACCACCGCCTGTTGCCATGACTCGATTTCGCAGAACGAGCGTCATGTGAATTTCTGCCGCTTCAGAACTGAAAATGAATCCCGTCCCCTTCGTATTTCTTCTTGCTCCCGTCTTTACGATGACCGAGCGCGAAGGCCAATTAGTGTCTCCTTTGGAGGCCTGGCAAGACGGCCCCGGCAGACCGCAATACTGTGCGTAGGCTGTCCTGCGTTGTCATCACGCGTCACTAGCGTCCGCCAAATCATGCTTAGTAGTGACAGCAGCGCGTCAGATGTGCCTTCGCCTGCGCAGTACTGGCAAAATTCCTGCAGCGGAGCAAAGCAATAGAGCTGCAGGTTCTGGCAGCCCCGCCAGTTGCAGGTTGTCAAGATACACCGTCGGGTCGCTGGAGCCGCTGAGAACGAGCTCGAACTTTTGGATCTGTAATGGATCGAGATTGAACTCCGTCAAATCGAAGTTTTGTTGGAAGTGGCGGAAAGCTGCTT
>DASVUC010000110.1:0-28060 GCA_036387255.1 Tepidisphaeraceae bacterium
GGGGCGCCGGATCGTGGAGGGTGCGACGGCGGGGATGCATCGGAGCCCGCTCAAGGGCGCGAGCGTAGAGTTTCAGCAGCACCGGGCGTATGTGCGGGGGGACGAGCCTAGAAGATTGGACTGGCGGTTGCTTGCGCGGACGGATCGGTCGTTCGTGAAGCAGTATGTGGAAGAGACGAATTTGCGGGCGGTGTTGGTGCTGGATGCGAGCGGGTCAATGGGGTATGGGGGTCGGGGAGGGTTCGGGGTTGAGGGTTCAGGGTTCGGAAAAGAGGCACCTGAGACGAAGTTCGAGTTTGGGGCGAAGCTGGTGGCTTCGCTGGCGTATTTGATGCTCGGGCAGACGGAGAGTGTGGGATTTGCGGGATGCGGTGAGGATGCGGCGGCGTGGGTGGCGCCGCACTCGGGGACGAATCAGCTTGCGCGGATCATCGATGCGCTGGAGCATGCGACGCCTCGGGGCGCGGGGAACGTGGCGAAGACGATGCATGATGTGGCGGCGAGGCTGGGACGAAGGTCGCAGGTGGTGGTGGTCTCGGATTTTTTCTTGCCAGTGAAAGAGTTGCGGAATGGGCTGGCGCGATTGGGGCATGGGAAGCATGAGACGATTGCGCTGCGTGTGCTGCATTCGGACGAGCTGACGTTTCCTTTTCGGAACTGGACGCAGTTTCAGGGGATGGAGCGGGAGCGGGCGAAGCTGATCGAGCCGGCGCTGATGCGGGAGGTTTATCTGCGGGCGTTTGAGGCGCATCGAAAGGAACTGGAGCAGTCCTGCACAAGCATGGGGGTGGAGCTGCACACGCTGGTGACGGATCGGCCGATGGTGGATTCGCTGATCGCGGTGCTGCGCCATCGTTATTTGATGAGCGAGCGTGGCGGGCGAGGGCGCTAGATGTTTGAGAACCCACTGATGCTGGCAGGTGTGGGAGGGGCGGTGGTGCCGCTGGCGCTGCACATGCTGAGCCGGGCGCGATATGAGCCGGTGCAATGGGGGGCGATGATGTTCCTGGAGGGGGCGGGGGAGAATGATTTACGGGCGCATCGGGTGCGGTTGTGGAGTTTGCTGGGACTGCGGATGGCGGCGGTGGCGCTTCTGGCTGTGGCGCTGGCGCGGCCGCTGCTGGGAAGCGATGAAACGGCGGGGGGTGAAGAGCAGCGCGTGACGGCGGCGATCGTGGTGGATTGCTCTGCGAGCATGGCGTACGACGAGGGCGGGCGGACGCGGATGGACCTGGCGCGAAGCGCGGCATTGCAGATCTTGTCATCGCTGAAGCGCGGGGATGAAGCGGTGCTGCTGACGATGGGCGGGAGCGGCGCTTACGTCGGGGAACGGGCGGCGCGGGCGGCGCTGACGCCGACGGGGGATCTCGAGGCGGTGGCGAATCGGGTATCTGACCTGGAGCCGGGAGACTCTTCGGCAAATGTTGCTGAGGGGCTGACAAACGCGCTAAACATGCTGGATCGCGTGGGGCGTCGGCGGAAGCAGTTGTATGTGATCTGCGACCGGCAGGCGTCGAGCTGGGCACAAATTACGGAGAACTACGCGGCGGCTTGGGGCGACCGAGCGGAGAAAAGCTCGAAGCTGGATCGGCTGGCGGTGATTCCGGTGGGGAGCGATGCGAGCAGCAATGTTGCGGTGGAGTCGATCGAGCCGGTTGCGCCGCCGGCGGTGCGGGGGACGGGGAGTGAGCTTGAGGTGCGGGTGCGGAATTTCGGGTCGGAGGCGCGGGTGAATGTGCCGGTGACGGTGCTGCGGGAACAGCAGGAGATCGCCAGCGAGCGGGTGAACCTGCCGCCGCGATCGACAACAACGGTGACGGTGAAGCTGCCGACGGATGAGGCGGGGACGGCGATTTTCACGGCGAGCATTCGGGCACGCGGGCTGGCGACGGATGATCGGTTGCGGGCGGCGATTGCGGTGGTGGACCCGGTGCGGACGCTGGTGGTACGAGAGGGGATCGGCGAGAACGGAGGCGAACTCGTGGCGTTGCGTGCGGCGCTGGCGCCGGACCGGGGCATGGGGGGACGAGGGGGAGGGAACTTGTGCGATGTGGTGACGGTGACGCCTGGGAAGTTGGCGGGCGCGGATCTGGCGATGTACTCAGTGATCGTGCTGTCGGATGTGGCGGCGATCTCGAAAGAGGATGCGGCGGCGCTGGAGCGGTTTGTGGAGGGCGGGGGCGGGTTGTTGATTTCGCTCGGGGCGCACGTTCGGCCGCGGGATTGGAACGAGGCGCTGTTTCGAAATGGCGAGGGGATGCTGCCGGCGGCGCTTGGGGATGTGGTCGAGGAGGTGGGCGATGCGCCAATCCAGGTGGATGCGCTAGATCATGAGGCGTTCCGGTTCTTGCATGGTCGTGGCGAGGATGTGACTGCGGCGATGGCTCGGCGGATGGAGCTTTCGCCGGCGGCGGGCGCGGTGACGCTGGCGCGGACGCCGGGCGGTGATCCGCTGCTGGTGGAGAAGCGGCGCGGCCGCGGGACGGTGATCCTCCTGGGATCGACGCTATCGAGCGCGTGGGGGAATCTTCCGGCGACGGCGTTTTTCCCGCAGTTTGTTCGTTCGACGGTGAAGTACCTGGCTTCGGCGGGGATGGATCGGCTGTCGCTGCGGTCGGGGGAGGAGATGATTTGGAGGATCACGGACGCGGTGACGGGGAAGCCGACGGTGACGCTGCCGGATGGGACGACGGCGGCGGTGGATGTGGTGGTGGTGGAGAGCGTGGCGCAGCTTCGGTATGGCGCGACGCAGCAGCCGGGGATTTATGTGATGCGTGTGGGGACGGCGTCGGGGGAACGGGTGAACCGATTTGTGGTGCAGGGGGCGAACGATGAATCAGATTTGAACCCGCTGTCGGCGGAGCAGTGGGAATGGCTGGCGAAGTCGCTGAGCCTGGTGCGGGTGGATCGGGCGCAGGAGGCGGTGCCGGTGGTTGCGGAAGCGACGCGGCATGAGCTTTGGCTTTGGCTGGTGGTGGGCGTCATTGCGGTGCTGGTGGCTGAGATGGGACTGACGCGATTGTGGTATCGGTCGAGGTGAGATGATGCTGGCGCTGGTGCTGTGGCAGAATTCGAAGCTGGCGACGCTGGTTGTGGCGTTGATGGCGATGGGGCTCGCGGCGGTGCTGTGGCTGTATCCGCCGGCGCTGTGGCGGGCGCGGCGGCGCTGGCGCCTGCTGCTGCCGGTGCTGCGGGCGATGGTGATCGTGGCGCTGGGGGTTTCGTTGCTCAGGCCCGTCGCGGCTCGGCCGCGGGATGCGTCGCATCGGGGGCCGATCGTGGTGCTGGTGGATCAATCGCGGAGTATGGGGGTGACGGATTCGGGACGTTCGCCGGCGGAGAAGATCGGTGTGGCTGAGGCGCTGGGGATGCTGGATCCGCAGAGCCGGGGCAAGAGCGTGGCGGCGCTGCGGAATGATCTGGAGAGCCTGCGCGGATTGCTGGAGAAAATGGCGCGGCATCGGGGCGAGGCGGAGTATGCGCATCTGGCGGGTCGGAGCGTGGAGCCGGCGCGGGCGCGACTTGAGGAATCGACGGCTTCATTTCGCGCGGCGGCGGCTGTGCTAGCGGATGAGGCGCGGAAGCAGAAGCTGCCGACAGCATTGGCGCAGCGGCTGGCGGAGTTGAAGCGTCTGCCGGGGGCGCTGGATGATCAGATGATTCGGGAGTTACGCGGGAGGTTGGATCAGCAGGCGCGGGCGCTGGCGGCGCTGGAGGCGGATGCGGATGCGGCGGCTTATGCGAACGATCCGGACGTGCGGCGGGTGTGCAATCAGATCGACAGCTTCCCGCGAATTCGGCTGGTGCAGGAGGCGCTTGTGGATGGGCGACGGCCGCTGCTGCGGAGTTTGGAGAGCCAGGGGCCGGTGCAGGTGTATGGGTTTGCGGATCGGGTGGCGTCGACGGATGTGCGGAACGGTTTGCAGGCGAGTGGTGATCGGAGCGACTTGATCGGCGCGATCCGTGAACTGCGGGATCGGTTGCAAGGGGAAGCGCCGCAGGGGGTGGTGCTGATCAGCGATGGGAAGCAGGTTGGCGGGAGCGGCGACGTGCGCGAGCTGGAGGGGGGCGGGCCGCCGGTGTTTACGGTGGGCGTGGCAACGGCGCGGGATCGGCGAGACGTTTCGGTGACGGGAGTGAAGGGGCCGGCGTCGCTGCTGGTGGGTGAGACGGCGGCGGTGCAGGTTCAGTTGCGGGCGCAGGGGCTGGCGGGAAAACAATTGGTGGTGTGGCTGGCGACGCCGAGCGGGCGGCAGGAGCGCACCGTGACGGTGGGGAATTCCACGGCGCTGCGCGTGGACTTCAGCGCGACCGGGGAGTCGGCGGGCGTGATGGAGGTTGCGGCCGGCGTGGGCGCGGTGGAGGGCGAGGCGACGGCGGAGAACAACCACGGCAAGCTTTGGCTGAAGGTTTTCAGTGAGACGATTCCGGTGTGCGTGGCGTCGGCGGCGGCGACGCGCGATTATGCGACGGCGTGCGATGCACTGGGACACTCCCGGTTCGTGTCGCTGGGAAAGTTCGTGGTGGGCGAGGAGGACGGTGCGTTTCCGCTGACGCCGGAAGAGATTCTGGCGCAGGGGGTGCTCGTGATGATGGATGTTCGGACGTGGACGCTGAGCGATGCTCAATGGGATGCGGTGCAGCAGCTTGTTTCGGAACGTGGCGGGAGCGTGGTGCTGCTGACATCGGATGAAGAGATTCTGCGGGAGTATGAGGATCATCCGGTGGCGGCGAAGCTGCTGCCTTTTGATCCGGTGGCGGATGTGACGTGGCGTGCGTGGCCGGGGGAGCAGCCGAGGTATTCGCTGGTGCAGGCGCAGTGGCAGGGCGCGATTGCCGACGAGGGGGAGGCGCCGCGTTGGCCAAAGCTTCCGCCGGTGCTGCGGTATTTGTCGATGCCGCAGTTGAAGCCGAACGCTCAGCCGCTGCTGGTGGATCAGGAGACGGGCGCGACGGCGCTGGCGCAGACGCGCCTGGGACTGGGGCGGGCTTATTTTCTTGGGACGGACGAGACGTGGCGCTGGCAGACGACGGTGCACGAGGATTTGTTCTGGCGGGCGCTGGTGCGGTGGTCGATCGAGGAGCCTTACGCCGCACGTGAGGGAGGATTCTCGCTGGATGTGGATCGGGTGCGGGTGGAGGCGGGCCAACCGCTGCGTGTGCGGGCGCGGGTGGTGCGCGACGACGGGACGGCGGGTTCGGCGCGGTCGCAGGAGTTGCAAGTGTACCGGGAGGGACAGATGATCGCGGCGACGGATTTGGCGGCGTCGGTAAGCGCGGGCGCGGGGAGGTACGAGACGACGCTGAGCGATTTGTCGCCGGGGCAGTACGAGCTGCGATTGAGCACGGGGGATGACATGATCCCCTCGCCGCGGGTGACGGTTACTGTGTCGCGGAGCGGCGAGGCGGAGCTGGCGGATCTGTCGGAGGATAACGGGCTGCTGCGGCGGATTTCGCAAGCGACTGGTGGGGAATTTGTGCCGATCCAGCAACTTCAGAGTTTGCCGAACAGACTGGCGGATCTCCGTGACCGGCAGGTGCAGTGGCAGGAGTATCCGCTTTGGGACAGTCCGTACTTGTTCTTATTTGTGCTGGCGACGTTGTCGCTGGAGTGGTCGCTGCGGAAACAGGCGGGGCTGACTTGAGATGATCGCGGACGTGATCCCAGATTCGCTGCGGTCGTACATGAGGCGCTTTGATGCGCGGCTGCGGCAACAGCGGTTGCTGCGCGCGATAGCGTCGGGAGCGCTGGTGTTTCTGGGCGCCGGGCTGGTTTGGTGTCTCGCGGATCGGATGGCGACGCTTGGGGGAGCCGCGCGGCTGGTGCTGCTGCTGGTGAGTGTGGGGGCGGCGCTGTGGCGCGTGGCGCCGGCGCTGGTGGCGTGGCTGAAGCAGGAGACGGATTGGCGGGGGCTCGCGGTGGTGATGGAGCAGCGCGATCGGCGGTTTGGGGAGCGATTGGTGACGGTGACATCGCGCGCGGAGGATGGGAAGCAAAACGGTGCATCGCAGGAGATGCTGGCGCGGATTGCACTGGAGCTTGGCCGAGAGGTTGCGGGAAGAAGTGTGCGGGACGTGCTGCCGGGGCGGAGGGTGGCGGCGCCTTGGGTGACGGTGCTGGTGGCGGTGCTGGCGATCTGCCCGTTGGGGTTCATTCCGCAACTGGATTTGCCTCGGCTGGCGGTGCGGTTTCTACTGCCGATGCGGGAGACGCCGGCGGCGACGACGACGCGGCTGACCGTTGTTCCGGGGGATGTGGATCTGGTGGAGGGGCAGGCGCTTCAGGTGAAGGTGCGCGCGTTGCGGCTCGGCAAGGGGAGCGTGACGCTGCACGCGCGGTACGTGAAGCACGAGTGGTTCACGCTGAACATGTCGGCGGATGCGGAAGGCGTGTACGCGGCTTCGATCACCCCGCTGGAGCAGGATGTGGAGTTTTATGTGGCCGGCGGCGATGCGATGAGCGCAGTGTATCACGCGCGGGTGCTGCGCAAGCCGGTGATTACGGAATTTGAGATCAAGTATCAGTACCCGGCTTACACGGCGCTGACGCCGGCGACGGTGCGGAACAGCGATGGATTGATCGAAGGGCCGGCGGGGACGCGGGCCACAATCCAGATTCACTCGAGCGAACCGTTGGCGGCAGCGACGCTGACGGCGGGAACGCAGACGCTGGCGATGCAGCCGACGGAGGACCCCAATGTGCGCGAGGCGACCATCACGCTGACGAAGGATCAGAAGGTGGACCTGGGATTGAGCAGCACGCGCGGGATGGTGGGCGCTGCGCCAGCGACGACGCAGGTTCGAATTGTGCCGGATGATGCGCCGGTGGCGCAATTGCTTGGGCCGGCGGGAGATCTTTGGCTTTCCCCCTCAGCGATTGTGCCGATCCGCTTTGATGCGGGGGATGATTTTGCGCTGGGGCTGGTGGAGGTGCATGTCCGGATCAATCCGTTCGGGCGACGGCGCGCGGATGATGATGCGGAGACGGCGGCGAACTTTGCCCCGGGCGTGGACTTGCCGATCCCCCTGAGCGGGGACGTGCGGCGGCAGGTGGGCGAGGTTCGTTTAGACCTGGCGGCGCTGCATCTCGCGGTGGGCGACATGGTGAGCGTGCGGCTGCGGGTGGAGGATCGGAGTGGGCACAGTGGGTTGAGCGATGCGATCTTCATCGTGACGGCGCCGGCGAGCGTGACGGATCGGCAGCGTCGGCTCGGCGAGGCGTTGGATGCGGCAGCGCGGGGCGCGGGGGGAGGGGATGATGATCTGATGGTGGCGCTGCTCGGTGCGGTGGCGGCGTGTGATGTGCCAGCCCGGGCGGATGTGCTGGCGTGGGTGGCGGATCGCGTGGTGGACGAGGGTTCGCGCGGGCGGGTGTCGCCGGTGCTTGAGAATCTGGCTCGGGCGCAGCGGGCGGAGATGCTGCTGAAGGATCTGGAGAACCTGGAGCAGGTTCGGGGGAAGCTGCCGGTGGGAGATGCCCCGGCGGTGGAACGGGCGAGGAAGCGGGTGGCGGCGCTTGAGGTGGAAGTTCAGTCGCAGTTGAGGCGCTTAAATGTTGATGCAAGGCAAGCGCGGGAATCTCTTCGAGAGATTGCTGGCGGCTGGGAGAGGGAGACCCGGCGGGTGGTGGACTTAGCGCAAGCGGCGCAGCAGGCAATGGAGAAGATGGATCACGCGGGGCGGGCGGGTCGAATCGTGGAGCGATTGGAGGCGGCGGCGCAGGTCCAGACGCTTCGGCCGGACGCTGATCTAATCTGGGCACGGGACCTTCAGCGTGCGGCGACGGCGGCGGCGAATCTGAATGCAAGTGCATCCCGCGGCGCCGCCTTGAACGGTGGAGGTCGATTTTCGACGGTGCTGGCGGTTCTTCAGCGCGAGCATCGTGTTCGGCGGACGCAGGCGGCGGCGGTGGGTGATCCAGATGACGTGCTGGCGGCTCGCCAGCAGCTTGCGGAGTGGGCAAACAGCGGTGCATCGCCGCAGACGGCGCTGCGGCAAATGGAGTCGCTGACGTCGCACGCGAGCGCGGAGACGGTTCTGCGAAATTTTTCCAATGCACTGGCAATCGACCGGGCGCTGGGAGGTGAAGTGACGGCGGCGGCGCGGCGCAGCACACGAAGCCTGCTGGCGGCGAACGAGACGGCGCGGCAGATGGACCTGGCTGCCGCGCTGGATGCGCTGATCCTTCAGCAGGAGGCGTTGAACCAGGAACTGGAGTCGGCAGCGACGAGCAGCGGGCGGTCGAATGACCTGTCGGCGCGGCAATCGCGATTGCTGGATGCAGTAGCTGAGCTCGTGAAACGATTCGGCGCCGTTGGGGGAGAGGCTCGGCTGAAGCTGACGGCGGAGCTGGCGGGTGCGGAGCGGGCGATGGAAGCGATCCAGAGTTCCGCCCGTGATGCTCATGCTGCTGGTGAGGCGGAGGTCGATCTGCCGAGATTGATCGGGCAGGTGGAGCGTGCGGTTCTGGCGGCGGGGCACTTTCCGGAAGCTTCTGAAGTGAGGGTGAGGTTTGAGAAGCTGTTGCCGGCGCTGGAGAAGCTGGAGCAGCAGGAGGATGCGGAGCTAGACACGGGACCGGAGCGGGGGGAACTGGAGCGGATGATCGATGAGGTTCGTCCGGTGATGGTGAGTGCGGCAGATGCGATCGCGGGGGCGGAGCCGTTGTGCGCGGCGCAGATTCATTTGAGTTATGCGATGGATCTGTTGGAGCGAAAACCGATTTCGTACGGCGCAACCCTTGTGGAGAGCAACGCTGGACTCGCGGCGCTAAGGGCGGCGGGGATGGAAGCGGCGCGGCGAGCGGCGCGGGCGCGGGCGCTGCGGATCCCGATCATGGCGAAGGCGATGTGGCGCGAATCCGCTGCTACCCCCCTACCGATTGCGGCACCGACGAGGAGGCAAAATGGGGACGATGACGGCAGCGTGGAGGCCTATTTTCGGGCGATGGGGATGAAGCGGATTGCGCCGGCGGCGACGGAGGATTAGTCTTTTTCTTTTCCGCAGAAATCGACGAGGCGGGCGAGTTCGCTGCGGAGGTCCCGGCGGTGAACGACAAAGTCGATGAAGCCGTGCTCCTGGAGAAATTCGGATCGCTGGAAGCCTTCGGGCAGTTCCACCTTGATGGTGTTCCAGATGGTGCGCGGGCCGGCGAAGCCGATGAGGGCTTTGGGTTCAGCGATGATGAAGTCGCCGAGCATGGCGAAGGACGCGGTGACGCCGCCGGTGGTTGGGTCAGCGAGGAGGGAGATAAAGAGGCCGCCTTCGTCGTCCAGTTTCGCGAGAGCGGCGCTCGTCTTGGCCATCTGCATGAGCGAGAGGGTGGATTCCTGCATGCGCGCGCCGCCGGAGCAGGAGACGATGATGAGAGGAAGTTTTTCGTCGGCCGCGGCTTCGATGGTCAGGGTGATCTTTTCGCCGACGACGGAGCCCATGGAGCCCATCATGAACTCGGGATCCATGACGGCGAGCATGAGGGGGCGGCCCTTGATGAAGCCTTTGCCGCAGACAACGGCGTCGGGGCGGCCGGTCTTTTTCTGCTCAGACGCGAGGCGGTCTTTGTAGGCTTTCTTGTCGGTGAACTTGAGCGGGTCGGCGGGTTCGATGTCAGTGAACATCTCTTCGAAGCTGCCGGGATCGACGAGCTGATTGATGCGGGTTTTGGCGGAGATGCGGAAGTGGTAGTCGCAGTTGGGACAGACATGACCGGCGTCTTCGACGACCTTTTTGAAGAGCATCTCACCGCAATCGGGGCAGCGCATCCAGAGCCCTTCCGGGATGATGGATTGGCGCTCGTCGGATTTGGCCAGGCGCGGGCCTTCGTTGGTTTGCGACTCAGACATGGCATTGAACGTAAGGGGGGACGGGTAGGGAAGGCAAGAGGCACCGAGGGGCGGCGAAGCGCGAGTGCGAATTGGAATCCGGAGCGGTAGGATGAGTCGCAATGTTGCCTACGGCGATGACGGCTGCGAACGCGCCTGTGTTTTCGGCGGATATTGATGCGGTGTCGGCGGATCTGATCCGGAAGGTGGCGCCGTACACGATGACGAGCATGGAGCGGCTGTATGCGCTGCGGCAGGCGGTGATCTATCTCGCCAGACACCGTATCGCGGGCGATTTTGTAGAGTGCGGCGTGTGGCGCGGGGGGAGCATGGCGCTGGCGGCGGCGACGCTGGTGGAGCATGTCGATACGCAGCGGCGGCTTTGGCTTTACGACACATTCGAGGGAATGTCGGAGCCGACGGGGGCGGATGTGGATCTTTGGGGGCGCGATGCGAAGCAGCTTCTCCAGACGCCTGGGCAGCAGACGGAATTGGTCCACGCCATCAGTCCGATCGAGCAGAGCCAGTGGGTGATGCGGCAGACGAATTATCCGGCAGAGCGGGTTGTGTTCGTGAAGGGAAGAGTGGAGGAGAGCATACCGGCGCACGCGCCGGAAGTGATCGCGCTGCTGCGGTTGGATACGGACTGGTACGAATCGACATATCACGAGCTGGTGCACCTGTGGCCGAGGTTGGCCATTGGTGGGGTTCTAATCGTAGACGACTATGGACACTGGGAGGGGGCGCGACGGGCGGTGGATCAGTTTGTAGAAGAGCGGAAGCTGCGGATTCTGTTGAACCGCATCGATTACACCGGTCGGATGGCGGTCAAGCTTGAGGCTTAGGTGATGCGCGAAGTGCGAACTGACATGAGTATCACTCGCTGGCGTGTGCGCAGTCGACTGCGGATCGGCTGTCTGGCCCAGCTCTAGCGGCGCTTCTTTTTGTTTCGGTCTTTCGGGGCTTGCCAGCCGCCCTTCTTGGTCTTGAGCATAGGCCCACCGGGCATTCCCAGGCCGGACAGACCACCGCTGCTGAGGGCTCGCATGAGCTTGAGGCGGCCCATCATGCCCATGCCGCCGACGGCGCGCATCATGTCGCGGGAGGTTTCGAACTGCTTGATGAACTGGCCGACCTCCTGGGTCTGGACGCCGGCGCCGGTGGCGATGCGCCGGCGGCGGTTGCCGTCGATCAGGTCGGGGTTCTTGCGCTCGCGCTTGTTCATGGAGTCGTAGATGGCGCGCATGCGCTTCATCTGGCCCTCGACGTCGCCGTCGTTCATGTTCACTTGCTTGGTCAGCTCGGACATGCCAGGGATCATGCCCATTACTTTGCTCATGGGGCCAAGCTTTTTGATCTGTCCCATCTGGCTCATGAAGTCGTCAAGGGTGAAGGTGCCCTTCTCCATCTTTTCCTGGAGCTTGGCGGTTTCCTCCTGGTCGAATTTCTCCATCGCTTCAGAGACGAGGCCGACGATGTCCCCCATGCCGAGGATGCGCTGAGCCATGCCTTCGGGGCGGAACTCTTCGAGACGGTCGAGCTTTTCTCCCACCCCGAGGAACTTGACAGGTTTGCCGGTGACGAACTTCGCCGAGAGGAGCGCGCCGCCACGGGTATCTGAGTCGAGCTTGGTGAGGATCAGCCCATCGAGCTCAAGCTGTTCATTGAAGGCTTTAGCGCTGTTGACGGCGTCCTGGCCCGTCATGGAATCGAGGACGAGGTAGATCTGGTGCGGCTTGACGACGGTGTTGATTTCCTTGAGCTCGTTCATGAGCTCCTGGTCGATCGCCAGTCGCCCGGCGGTGTCGAGGATGACGACGTCGTTGCCGTTTTTCTTCGCTTCGGCGACAGCGGCGCGGGCGACGGCGACCGCGGCGCCTTTGGCTACGTGTCCGTGCGGCGCGACCTTGGTGGTATCGAGGTAGACGGGCGTGCTTGTCTGCTCACCAAGTACGCGAAGCTGTTCGACGGCGGCGGGACGCTGGAGGTCAACGGCGGCGAGGAGCGGGTTGCGCCCCTTGCTGCGCAGGTACATCGCAAGCTTGCCGCAGGTGGTGGTCTTACCGGAGCCCTGAAGGCCGGCCATCATGATGACGGTTGGACCGGGCTGCACGTAATAGATCTGCGTGTCGACGGGCCCGAGCAGGCCGACCAGTTCGTCGTAGACGATCTTGACCATCAACTGGCCGGGCTGGAGCGAGTTGATAACGTGCTGGCCGATGGCTTTGTTGACGACGTCTTCGGTGAACTTCTGGACGACTTCGAAGTTGACGTCAGCTTCGAGCAGCGCGGTGCGAACTTCGCGCATGGATTCGCGGATGTTTTCTTCGGAGATCTTTCCGCGGCCGGAGAGGTTTCGGAAGATGCCGGTGAATTTGTCGGTGAGGTTGTCGAACATAGCTTTGGTTCCGGTTAGCGCAAGCGTTACTCAGCGTGGCATGGGCGTCTCGCCCATGCATCTGCGAGTCGGCCATTGTATGGCGGCGATGGCGATATTTTTAGGGCGCGGCAAGGGGTCTTCTCCCCCACTTGCACCACCCGCCCTACCCGCTACCGTACCTGATCCAGAAGCTGAACAAGGATCTTCAAATGCCAACCAACTTCGTCATGCCGGCGTCGGTTCATAATGCTTTGGTCGAGGCGGCCTACAAGCACCGCGGTTATGGCGCGGATGAAGCGGCGCAGGGCGCGCGTTTTTGCGAGCTTGCTTCGCGCCACGGCATCAAGACGCACAATGCGATCAAGGCGCTGCATCTGGATGAGCTGTTTGGATCCAAGGCGGGCGGGTGCGTGCCGGGGGCGAAGATCGAAAAGCTGCCGAGTAAGTACAAGGCCATTCAGCGATGGAACGCGCACAAGAAGTTGGGGCAGGCGACGGCGTTTGAGGCGATGGAGACCGCGATGAAGCTTGCGGACGACTACGGTATCGGCGCCGTCGCCGTCGACAACGCGTTTCACTACCTCTGGGGCGGCGGCTACGTCATCGACGCGGCAACGAAGGGCTACATCGCTTACACCAACTGCACGGCCGCGCTGGCGGAAGTTGTCCCCTTTGGGGGGAAGTTTGCGACGCTCGGGACGAACCCGCATTCGTGGGCGTTTCCAACGCAGGATGCGGTGGGGTTCCCGATCTGCGTGGACTGGGCGACGAGCACCGTGGCGATGGGCCGCGTGCAGCAGTTCCTGCGGGAGGGGAAGCAGTTGCCGCCCGGCGCGGGCGTGGACGAGAGTGGCAAGGAAACGACCGATCCGTCAAAGGTGAAGGCGCTGCTGCCATTTGGGGCGCACAAGGGGTATGGGCTGTCGCTGATCGACGAGCTTTACGCGGCGTACATCGGTGGTTCGCTTCCCACGCTGCGCAACCGATGGACGGATGTGCACAAGCATTCCGGAGAGAAGGGAACGTGCTGCTTTTATTTCCAGTGCATTCGGCCGGATGCGATGGAGGCAGGCGATTTTGCGCAGGGGCGAAACCAGAATGAGAATGTGAAGGCGGTGGTGAAAGACATCCTGGGGCACGGGAATGAGAACTGCATGCTACCCGGACAACCTGAAGCGCAGGCGGCGGCGCAGAGCGCCAAGTTCGGCGGGTTGCTCTTTACGCAGGCGGAGGTCGATGCGTTTGCGGAGATCGCGCGAGAGGCGAATGTGGCGTTTGATGCGGGATCGCTGAAGAAGGTTGAGGTGGGGTGATGGAAGGCGTTTGGAACGGGATAGAATCTGCGCGGGGAAGTTTTTGGCTTGCATGATTGCCGGGGGTGGGGCTATAAGGTCGCAACCTTTCGGCAAAAGGACCTCTTGATGCAGATGCGTATTTCATTCATTTCGGCAGGCATTCACCGGCAGCGGTGAGCGGCCCGACGGGCAGATAAACTGCCTTTTTCGCCCGCTCATCAAGGTCCGAGCGGGCAGCAATCCTTCTACAAGTTGAACGGATCACGCCCTATCGGAACTCGTTCCGCGGGTCTGGATTTGCGTGCAAGGCGCGCCCTGTTGGCACGGCGCGATGGGATGGAGCGGCCATGACTGGCAAAGGAAAAACGCTTTGGAATCTGACGTCGGGTGAGCGGCTGCGCTACACGGGCGCGGTGGCGTCAGTGGCGGTGGGCATGGTGCTGGTGTTTCTGGGGCCGCTGATCGTGCGCGGGGCGATTGATGGATTGATCGACCAGGTGCAGGCGCCGGGGAAACTGGCGCGGGTGGCGCAGGGAATCCGGGATCAATCAGGCATCGCGACGGCGCTGGCGCTCTTTGCGGCGACGGTGGTGCTGGTGAACGTCATCGGCGGCGTGTTTCGATACCTCGGCGGGCGCTGGGCGGCGGTGGCGAGCGAGCGGATTATTCGCGGCCTGCGCGATCGGCTGTATGCGCACCTCCAGCATGTGCCGATGACGTACCACGACAAGGCGCAGACGGGCGACCTGGTGCAGCGGTGCACCAGCGACGTAGACACCGTTCGCGGATTCTACAACACCCAGATCATCGAGCTTTTGCACAACTCGCTGCGGATGCTGATCGCGGTGCCGATCCTGATCGCGCTGGATTGGAAGCTGGGGCTGGTGTCGGTGTCGCTGATGCCGGTGATCATCGGGTCGGCCATCGTGTTCTTCAAAAAAGTGCAGGGATCGTTCAAGAAAACGGATGAAGCGGAAGGCGCGATGACTGCGACGCTTCAGGAGAACCTCACCGGCATCCGCGTCGTGCGCGCCTTCGCCCGGCAGCAGTTTGAGATCGAGCGCTTCCGCGCCAAGAACGACAACCACCGACAGTTGCACTGGCGGCTGTACCGGTTCATGGCGTCGTTCTGGGCGTCGAGCGACTTGCTGTGTTTTACGCAGAGCGCGCTGCTCATCCTCGTGGGGTCCTCGCGCGTGATGAATGGCACGCTGAGCGTGGGGACGCTGGTGGCGTTTGTTTCGTACGGGCAGATGTTCATCTGGCCGGTGCGTGAAATCGGGCGCGTGCTGACGGAGCTGGGGAAGGCGCTGGTTGCCATTGGACGGATCCAAGAGATCCTGGAGGTTCCGGAGGAGAGCGTCCCAGCGGATCAGATTGCGGATGTTCCCGAGCGCGTGCGCGGGGATGTGGAGCTGCGCGAGGTGACTTTTGCGCATGGAGAGAAGGAAGTGGTTTCGCAGTTGTCGTTGAAGATTCCGGCAGGGACGACGGTGGCGCTGCTCGGTCCTTCCGGCTCTGGCAAGACAACGCTGGTGAACCTGCTGCTTCGACTTTACGACTACCAGAGTGGGTCGATCACGCTGGATGGGATGGAGCTGAAGCGGCTGGATCGGAAGTATGTGCGATCCCAGTTTGGGACGGTGCTTCAGGAGCCGTTTCTGTATTCCAAGACGCTGCGGGACAACGTCAAGCTGGGTCGACATTCCGCGAGCGATGAGGAGATGACTGCGGCGGCCAGCCTGGCCGCGATCCACGGAACCATCGAAGGCTTCGAGCAGCGGTATGACACCGTCATCGGCGAGCGCGGCGTCACCCTTTCGGGTGGTCAGCGGCAGCGGACGGCGATCGCGCGGGCGCTGCTGCGCGATGCACCGGTGCTGATCCTCGATGACGCGATGAGCGCGGTGGATACGCACACGGAGTCGGCGATTCTCGATGCGCTCAAGAGCCAGCGCGGCAAGCACACGATCATCCTGATCGCGCACCGGCTGTCGACCTTGATGCACGCGGATCAGATCGCGGTGATGGAGAAGGGACGGATCGTGCAGCTTGGAACGCACGATCAGTTGGTAGCGCAGGAGGGTCTCTATCGGCAGCTCTGGCAAATCCAGACGGCGCTGGAAGAAGATCTGCGCATCTCGAGCTGCAACGCCAAGGCGGCGGATGAGGATCTCGTCGAGACGGTGAAGGAGTAAGCGATGGCACACGATCCCGCGATCGAAGAGGACGTGTACGTGGGGAAGCTGAACCTGGCGCTGTGGCGCAAGGTGGTGAGCTTCGCACTGCCGCTGCGGAAGTACGTCGCGGTGCTGGTGGGGCTGGGGGTGTTCGTGTCGGCGCTGGATGTGGCGCTGCCTTGGTTCACGGGGCGGATCGTCGATGCGGTGACGACGACGGGAGATGCGTCGGCGTTTGCGGCGCTGCGGTGGAAGTATCTGCTGACGATGTTCATCTTCTCGTGCAGCATCTTCGGGTTCATCCTGGCGGCGGGGAAGATCGTCACGGGCGTGAGCTTCGACATACGCGAGACGGCGTTTGAAAAACTTCAGGAACTCCCCTTCTCGTTCTACGACCGCAAGGCGGTCGGCTGGCTGATGGCGCGGCTGACCAGCGATTGCAGCACGCTTTCCCAAGTCATGGCGTGGGCGCTGCTCGACGTCATCTGGGGCGTCACCGTCACGATCAGCGTCGGCATCATGATGCTGCGCCTGAACTGGAGGCTCGGAATCCTCGTGCTGCTGGTGACGCCGGTGCTGATTTACGTCGCTCGTTTTTTCCAGGTGCGATTGCTCATCACGAGCCGGCTGCTGCGCAAGGCGAATTCGCAGACGACCGCGGCGTTCAACGAAGGCATCGTCGGCGTGCGCACGAGCAAATCCATGGTGCGCGAAGAGCGCAACCTGCAAGAGTTCAGGGAACTGAGCGGCGCCATGTACGGCCATGCGCTGCGCAACGCGATCTATAACGCGATGTTTTTCCCGCTGATGCTCAGCATATGCAGCGTCGGCGCCGCGATGGCCCTCTACAAGGGCGGGCTGTTCGTGCAGCGCGGCGAGATGTCGCTGGGAAGGCTTGTCACATTCCTGCAATATGCCGGATTCGTCATCTGGCCCATCCAGGAGCTCTGCAACGCCATCACGCGTATCCAGGGCGCCCAGGCGTCGGCGGAGCGCATCGTGGGGCTGCTGGATACCGAGGTTGAGATTCGCGATTCCGAAGAAGTCCTCGCGCGCCTGCGCAATGGCAACGGCTCGGTGGATATGGCGCCTGATGGATTGCCGGCGAAGATCGAATCGGTCGAATTCAAAAACGTCACCTTCGCCTACAAGGCCGGCCAGACGGTCTTGCGCAACTTCAACCTGACCGTCGAAGCGGGCCAGACGATCGCGCTGGTTGGACCCACCGGTGGAGGAAAGACAACCATCGTCGGCTTGGCCTGTCGCTTCTACGAACCCACCAGTGGAGAGGTCCTCATCAACGGCGTGGACTATCGCAAGCGCTCGCTCAAATGGTTGCAGTCGCAGCTCGGCATGGTCTTGCAGCAGCCGCATTTGTTCAGCGGCACGATTCGCCAGAACATCCGGTACGGACGGCTTTCTGCAACGGATGCCGAGATCGAGGAAGCGGCCCGGCGAGTCAACGCGCACGACTTTATCATGGGGCTGAAGGATGGATATGAGGCGACGGTCGGCGAAGGCGGCAATCAACTTTCGACCGGACAGAAGCAGCTCATTGCCTTGGCGCG
Organism: Tepidisphaeraceae bacterium; assembly: GCA_036387255.1. Classification (GTDB taxonomy): domain Bacteria; phylum Planctomycetota; class Phycisphaerae; order Tepidisphaerales; family Tepidisphaeraceae; genus DASVUC01. The sequence goes on from DASVUC010000110.1 coordinate 17,245, forward strand.
CGCGGTCATCGCCGACCCGCAGATCTTCGTGATGGACGAGGCCACCAGTTCCGTTGATACGCAGACCGAGCGCGCGATCCAGGAAGCAATCGAGCGCGTCCTGGCCAATCGCATCAGCTTCGTCATCGCGCACCGGCTATCGACCATTCGCAACGCCGACCGCATCTTGGTCATCGAAAGCGGGCAGATCGCGGAGCAGGGAACGCATGCGGAACTGATCCGGCGGCGCGGGCACTACTTTGAGCTGTATACGAGCCAGTTCACGCATGAGCGCGAGGAGCAGATGCTGGATTACAAGGAATTGACGGCGGTGGATGGGTGATTACAGGATGCGAGGCTGCGGCATCGCTAGTCTAGAAACGCCGTTTCTCGCGCAGCGCCCGGACGCCTCTCTTCCGCGATCAACCGTCATGCCGCACTTGTCCCGCCGCTCCCTTCCCAAACGCACAAAGGTGCATGAAACGGAACACATTTCAGTTCCACCCCCACCACGTCCCCCGCGCGCTTCCTTGCATTACCGACTCTGACGCCCAAAAATCCCACCTCCCAACCGCCATCAGAAAGGCCCCCGTGCTTCGGCATCCCGACTACACCCGCAACCGCATCCGCGATCTCACCAAGCTCATTCTGGACAAGATCTACACCGAACGTCGCCCCGTTGAGCGACTTCGCGTCAGCGGTCGCACCGACCGCATCTCCTATGCGGAGGCGCAAAAACTCACCTACAAGCCTGTCACCATCGGCACTCAGTTCGGCCCCCTCTGGGCCACCTACTGGTTCAAAGCCGAAGCCACCATTCCCAAGGAGTGGGCCGGCCAGCGCGTCGACCTCCTCTGGGTCTCCCACTCCGAAGCCACCCTCTGGATCGACGGCCGGACCATTCAGGGCCTCAACTTCAACCACGGCGACCGCCCCGACGCCATCCTCGCCCGCCGCGCCAAAGCGGGTCAGAAACTTGTCTTCGACATCGAGATGGCCTGCAACCGCAAGTTCGGCGAGGCCTTCGAAGCGGGCGAACGTTACAAGTCCATCCAGCCCTTCATCCTCGATCAGTGCGACATCGCCCTGTTCGATCCGCTCGCCTGGGAAATCGCTTGGGACATCTACGTCCTCGGCGGCTTGGAAAAAGAAATCGCCACCGAAGGCGGCGCCATCGAAAAAAGCTGGGGCGGCGAATTGCTCTACGAGCTCAATCGCTTCGCCAATGCCTTCGACCTCTCGGATCGCACCACCTGGGCCACCGCGCACAGGATTCTCAAGCCGCTGCTCAAGCACAAGAACGCCGACCGCACGTTCGAGCTCTCCGCCATCGGTCATGCGCACATCGACACCGCCTGGCTCTGGCCCCTCGCCGAAACCTGGCGCAAGTGCGAGCGCACCTTCAGCTCCCAAACCGCCTACATGGATGACTACCCGGAGTTCAAGTTTTCCTGCTCGCAGGCGTACCAGTACGACATCATCAAGGCGCGCAACCCCGACCTCTACAAGCGCATCCGCGCCAAGGTCAAAGCCGGTCAGTTCATCCCCGTCGGCGGCACGTGGATCGAACCGGATTGCAACATCCCCTCCGGCGAAGCCCTTTGCCGTCAGTTCCTCACCGGCCAGAAGTTCTTTGAGAAAGAGTTCGGCTTCCGCTGCAAGGAATTCTGGAACCCGGACGTCTTCGGCTACAACGGACAGCTCCCTCAGATCATGCACCTGGCCGGTATCAACCGATTCCTCACGCAGAAGCTTTCCTGGAACGCCTTCAACAAACCCCACCACCACACCTTCACCTGGCAAGGCATCGACGGATCGGAAGTCCTCGCCCACTTCCCGCCTGGCGATACGTACAACGCCGAGGTCTCTATCGCCGAACTGCGCAAGAACGCCCGCGACTACAAAGATCACGATCGCTCGCGCAACGGCTACATGCTCTTCGGCTGGGGCGACGGTGGCGGCGGACCCACAAAGAAAATGCTGGAAACCATCCGCCGCGCAAAAGACCTCCAGGGCCTCCCGCGCACCGAGATGCGCACCAGCGACGACTTCTTCACGCGGCTCGAAAACGATATCACCGACCGGCCACTTCTCATCGGGGAGCTCTACTTCGAATACCACCGGGGCACCTACACCACCCAGGCCGCCACTAAACGCGGCAACCGAAAAAATGAGTGGCTCCTCCACGACGTCGAATTCCTGTCAACTGTCGCCGCCGCCAGCGACATCAAGTACCCCCACCAGGAAATCGACCGCCTCTGGAAAATCCTCCTCCTCAACCAGTTCCACGACATCCTTCCCGGCTCCTCCATCACGCTCGTGTACGAAGACGCGCGGCGCCACCACGCGGAGATCGAGCAATCGGCCACCGCTCTGCGCGCCAAAGCCGCTTCCGCCCTCACCAAAATCAACAACCAAGCATCAACAACCACCCCAATCAACACCCTCGGCTTCGCAAGACGCGAAGTCGTCGAGTCTAACGATCAACTCCTCTTTATCGACGCCCCCAGCTACGGTATCGGCGAAGTGGTCGACCCCCACGACCGCGTCACCCTCAACTCAACCCGCACCGGCTGGACGCTGGAGAATGGCCACCTCCGCGCCGAGATTTCCAAGGCCGGAGCCCTCACAAGCCTTGTCGAAAAAGGCACGGGCCGCGAATCCCTCGCCGCTCCGGGAAACATCCTTCGCCTCTACGAAGACATGCCCACCGCCTGGGACGCGTGGGATGTCGACCCCTTCCACCTGGAGACTGGCAAAGACTGCCCGCCCGCCGAGAGCGCCAAGATCGCGCGCCAGGATCCGCTCCGCGCCGAAATCACCTTCAGCCGCAAGATCGGCAAGAGGAGCACCGCCACGCAAACCATCCGCCTCGATGCCGAAGCTTACCGCATCGAGTTCCACACCGAGGTGGATTGGCAGGAGGAGCGCAAGTTCCTCAAGGTCGCTTTCCCCCTCAACGTTCGCTCCATGCACGCGACGTACGAAATGCAGTTTGGCTGCGTGGAGCGCCCGACGCACTACAACACGCCCTACGACTTGGCGCGCTATGAAGTGCCGGGGCACAAGTGGGCCGACCTCTCCGAGCACGGCTTTGGCGTCGCGCTGCTCAGTGAAAGCAAGTACGGCTGGAGCACCTTCGGCAACACGATGTACTTGTCGCTGCTCCGCGCCACAAAGTACCCGGACCCGCAGGCCGACCTCGGCCGCCACCAGTTCGCCTACGCGCTCATGCCCCACGCCGGAAACTGGCGCGACGCCGGCGTCGTCGCCGAAGCCCACCGATTCAACGTCCCGCCCCTGCTCGTCAAGGGCCGCGCCGATCGGAGGAGCTTCGCCTCGGTGGATGCGTCCAACCTCGTCCTCGACACGATCAAGCGCGCCGAAGACGGCGACGGCATCGTCCTCCGCCTCTACGAATGCCACGGCGCACGAGGCACCGCCAAGCTCCGCGTGGAGCTTCCCTTCAAAACCGTCAACCGCTGCAACATTCTCGAAGACGACGAGGAGGTGATCCAAGGCAACGAACACCAGATCCCACTGACTTACAAACCCTTCGAGGTGATCAGCCTGAAACTACGGTAGCTCCGCGTAGCGTGGGTGTCTGGCCCATGCCGTTAGAGGATGCATGGGGGAGACGTCCATGCTACGGCTTAAGCAGTGCCGCCAGCGGATCCTTCTTGATCTTCTTGAAACGCTCCAGCGCAGCCTTGATGTCAAACTTCCGCGGGTTGAGTCGGCCATTGATCTCCTCCCAATCCAGCGGCGTCGACACCGTGCCGGTGGAGGTGGCCCGCAGGACATAGGGAGGGACGACGTGATGCCCGCGCGCATTTTGGATGACGTCAACATAGACGCGGCCCTTGCGAGCCTCTTTCAGCCGCTCCGTCGTCGCGATCTTCGGCAGCGCTTCCACGATCCGCTCCGCAATCGCAATCGCCCAGGCCCGCGCCTCGCCGTGCCCGCCTTCCTTCTTCCAGGGCGTCATCACGTGCAGGCCGGATTTTCCGGAGGTCTTCACCAATGCTTTTGCGCGCTCCGCTTCGAGCTCGATGCGAACCTGCTGCGCGATCTTCACCACATCCTTGAAGGAAGCCTCGCCCGGATCCAGGTCAAAGATGACGAAGTCCGGCTGATCCGGCGTCGGGGCGCGCGACAGCCAGGTGTGAAACGTCAGCACCCCCTGGTTGACCAGGTAAAGCAGCGTCTTCGCATCGTTGATCAAGGCATAGCAGACGCTCTTGCCCTTCTCCGTTGGGAAATCCACCCGCTTGATCCACTTCGGGTAATACGGCGGCGTGTTCTTCTGCCAGAATCGCGGCGCCCCCTCTCGCACGCCGTCCGGCAGCCGCTCGAGCGTCACCGGGCGGTCCTTCAGGTGCGGCAGCAGCAGCCGCGCCGCCGCCTGGTAATACGCCAGCACATCCCCCTTCGTGTACCCTTTCTCCGGATACATCACCTTCTCGATGTTGGTGAAGCGAATCTCAGATGCCGGCGCCGGTTGGGTTTTCTTTGCCATTGTTGGTCTCTCCCCACAGCTTGTCATGAACTTCGCTTGCGCTTCGACCCGCCGCTTCGGCCGCGTATTTTCAGATCCACCCGCTGCTCGACCGGAAACGCCAGTTCCGCCGCACGCGTCGCCGCCGCCGGGTTTCTCTCGACATCCAGCAGCGGAATGCTCTCCGTCGGCTCCGCGACGAGATCGGCAATGGTCGAAAGTCGAAATGCCTGCTCGACCAGTTCCATCGCGCTATCCAGCCGCCGATGCAGTGGACACAGGCGGGTTCCGTGCGACTCGAGCCCGAGCGGACAAGTCCTGATCCGAGGCACCGGCGCGATGGCGCTGACGACATCATGCACACTGAGATCCTTCGCATCGCGCGCCAGACACGACCCACCTCCGAGCCCGCGCTGCGACCTGACGATCCCTGCGCGCGAGAGGCTCTGGAGGATCTTGGCCAGGTACCCGGCCGGCACGCGCGTGGCGGCCGCGATTTGAGCCGTAGTCGCCGCCTGCTTCCCCAGCGTCCCCAAAAACACCACCACGCGCAGCGCGTACTCAGCAGTTTGAGATAACACAGCTCGCGTCGCTCCCTTCCTGGTTAAGAGCGAATGCTACCGCCAGGCCCGTCGCGGGCGAAATAGCGCAGTAACCAACCTTATGACTCGATTGTCTGTAAACCGGATCCTCTTCACGAAGCGCTACGGAGCAAAACAAAACAGGACACGGCTTTCGCCGCGTCCTGTTGGGTGCGTTGGGTTGAGGCTTGCTCCAGTTTATCGCTTGGAGAACTGGAAGCGGCGGCGGGCGCCGCGCTGGCCATACTTTTTGCGTTCCTTCATTCGGCTGTCGCGGGTGAGGAAGCCGGCGTTGCGGAGGGAAACCTCCAGCGACTGGTCATACTTGGCGAGGGCCCGGCCGAGGCCCATAACGATGGCGCCGGTTTGGCCGGTGGGGCCGCCGCCGTCGGCGTTGACGATAATGTCCATCTTGCCGGCGGTGTTGGTGACCTCGAGCGGGCCGAAGATCATCTTGCGATCGCGCTCGGCGGTGAGGTAGTCGTTGAGTTCGCGGCCGTTGATTTCGATCTTACCGGAGCCGGGGGCGATGCGCACACGAGCGACAGCGCTCTTGCGGCGGCCGACGCCCCAGATGAAGGTGCGCTTCTCGGCGGTTTCAGTGGTTTCGGGAGTGGTTGTTGCTTCTGCCATTGTTTGACTTTCGTTGCGTCGGGAGCGCCCCGCAAGCAGGGCCGCTAAACGTCTATGCAAGCTTACGCGGTTTTCAGTTCCTTCGGTTGCTGGGCGCTGTGCGGGTGCTCCGTGCCCTTGTAGATCTTGAGCTTGAGGAGCTGATGCCGCGCCAGCTTGTTCTTGGGGAGCATGCGCTTCACGGCGAGTTCGAGAAGGCGCTCGGGGTGCAGGCGCTTCATGGTCTCGAACGAGTAGATATGCCGGCCACCGGGGTAGCGGGAGTAGGTGTCGTACTCGAGGACCTCGGCCTTCTTACCGGTCACGCGAACCTTGTCGGCATTCAGAACGACGACGTAGTCGCCGGTGTCGACATGAGGCGTGTACGTGGGCTTATGCTTGCCCTGAAGGATGATCGAGATGCGGGAAGCCAGCCGGCCGAGAACCTGGTCGGTGGCATCAATCGTATGCCACTGCCGCTGGACTTCGCCGGGCTTGGCCATGTAGGTACTCATAGCGTTTCCTGTCTGACGGATCTTCGCTTAACCAAAGCTAGGGAATGCGATTGAAGAGGCGCAGAACGCCTCAACCGCAAGGGACGGGGCATGTTATCGTTACAGCTTCTCTTGTCAAGGAGCCCGCACATGGTCTCCTTCAACATGTCGCGCCGGTGGTTGAACTTTGACCCGCGCCCGTACTGAGGGGAGAATGTCCGCGTTGACATGCCAAAAAAAATCAATGTCAAAATAGGTAGACTTGGCTGTTTTGGGTGTTATACTACTGGAGTATTGGGAGACGAGGATGTCGCTGCGGGTTCGGGAAGTTCAGCCGACCCCTAATCCCAATGCTATGAAGTTCGTGCTTGACCAGGTCGTTTCGGACGGCACGATCAGCTTCCTGCAAGCCGAGCAGGCACGAAGTCATCCGTTGGCCCATGAGCTCTTCAGGATTGAGGGCGTGTCGGGCCTGATGTTGCTCGGAGATTTCATCACCGTGACCAAAAAGCCTGATTCGGATTGGAAAGCCATTACAGTCCGCGTCAAAAACGTCTTAGGATCGTTCAAGGAACCGTCTTGACGGAGTAACGAAAAACCTGACGGATCATCTGAACCTGACCCCGTCAGGCTGACGTAAGAAATACAGATTCCGATTTTCTTCCCTCCTTACCCCGTAGGTCTCACCCACGCCTACGGGGTTATTTTTTGCGCCGATGTTCGTTGCTACAGGCTCTGATCGTGGTCATGCGCGATCGTGGTCATGCGCGTATGTAGGCTGAGCGCAGGAAGACCGCACGTGGAAGGGACGAGCGGTCTCTGCACCTCTGGCGCGACAGTCCACATTACCGGGAGCGTCCTCCCGGGCCGGCATTGCCAGGGGACGGGGGAACAACCACTTCACATTCGCCGTTGGCGTCCGTCGCGCCGTCCGCGTTGGCCAAGTCGAGGAGGAACTGGCGCGTCTGCGGAGCGGGCGAGCGGAGGATCACCTGTGCGCCATAGCTCGGCCACGGCACATAGAAGTTGTTGAAGTTTCCAAACCAGTCCATCAGGCGATCGCCCTTTTGGTCAGCGTACAACGAATCGTCACCGTCGCCGCCGTAGGAGGTGTCGTCACCGGATTGGCCGTCGAGGCGGTCATTACCGGCGCCGCCCCAGAGGTGGTCGCCGCCGCCGCCGCCGTTGATGGTGTCGTTGCCTAAGTCGCCGAAGAGGGCGTCGTTACCGTCGCCCTGGCCGTTGTTGTCTGGATCGTCGCCTTGGAGAAGGTCCGCGCCGGCGCCGGCGTGGACGGAATCGTTGCCTGCGCCGCCGAGCATGGTGTCGTTGCCGCCGGTGGATGAGTTGAGGAGCGTGATGAAGCGCTTCTTCGTTCCGCTGATGTTGATCTTAGCGGAGGCGTGGTTGCCCTGAGTGGCAATTGTGGCGGCATTGGTACCGTCGAGCAGTTCGTTAACGATCGTACCATTATCGCCGATCATCCCGTCGTCACCGGCGTTGCCGTTCATGAGATCAGCGCCCAGGTTCCCGATCATGTCATCGTCGCCGTCATTGCCGAACATGGTATCGGGGCCGTCCTGGCCCCACATGGAGTCATCGCCGGCAGCGCCGCTCATGCTGTCGTTGCCGGATGCGCCCGCGACGCCTTCACCGAGCAGCGTAATGCTGCGGACGACGGCGCTGTTGTGCAATCCGGTGGTGATGTAGCGGATGAAGTTCTTGCCGTCGCTGGTGGTGGAACGGGTGACGACACCGTTGTCGCCGAGGATCACGTCGTTGCCGGAGCCGCCATCGATTGTGTCGCCGCTGTCGGCGGCGCTGGCGACCGTGGAGCCACCGATGATGTCGTCATCATCAGCGCCGCCGGACATCGAATCGGCGCCCTCATTACCTTCCATGTAGTCCATGCCACCATCGCCGCTCATAGTGTCGTTGCTTTCCTGGCCATAGAGATAGTCCGCATCATCGCCGCCGGAGAGCGAATCGGCGCCGGCCGAGGAGGAACTGGCGAAGGTGACCGTTCGAAGTTTGGAAGAGGTTTCTGGAACGAGATTGACCGATGTGGTGATGGTTCCGTTGTCGCCGAGGAGTACATCGACGCCGGTGCCGCCGAAGAGGGTGTCGGCGCCGTCGCCGCCGATCATATCGTCGTCGCCGGCATCGCCGGTCATGGAATCATTGCCAGCGTTGCCAAACATCGAATCATTTCCGTCGTTGCCGGCCATCGAATCGTTGTCTTCGTTACCGCTCATGAGATCCGCGCCAGCGTCGCCGGACATGGTGTCAGCGCCCGCGTTGCCGGAGAGGGTGTCGTCGCCATCATTGCCCGCCATGAGATCGTTGTCGTCGCCGCCGGACATGAGATCGGCCCCGTCGTTGCCGGTCATGGTGTCGGCGCCGGCATTGCCGAAGAGGGTGTCGTTGTCTGCATCGCCGGAGATGGAGTCGTTTCCACCTTGGCCGTAAACGAGATCAGCGCCACCGTTGCCGTGGATGGTATCGCCTCCCGCGCCGCTGGTGAGGGTGACGTCGCCCGAGGGCGAGATCACGCCATCATCGCCAAGGATGATGTCATCGCCGCTGCCGCCGTCGAGGGAATCGTTGCCATCGGATGCGACGACCGTGGAGGCGCCGCCGATGATCCGGTCGGCGTCGTTGTCGCCATGGATGGTGTCGTTGCCGGCGTCGCCTTCGAGGTAATCCGCCCCATCGCCGCCGGAGATCGAATCGTCGCCGCCCTGGCCATAAATGGCGTCGTTGCCAACGCCGCCGTTGAGGGTGTCATTGCCCGATCCGCCGGCCAGGGTGACGTCGTCGATGATGCCGTCGTCCCCAATGATCTGATCATCGCCCGAGCCGCCGTCGATGGAGTCATTGCCGTCGGGGGCGAGGACGGTGGATGACCCGCCAATCAGCTTGTCATTCCCCTCGTCGCCGGCGATGACGTCGTTGCCGGCGTTGCCTTCGATGGAGTCATCGCCGGAGCCGCCGGAGAGATTGTCGTCGCCGGCATCGCCGAAGAGGGTGTCGGCGCCGGCGTCGCCGAAGGCCAGGTCGTTGTCTGCGCCAGTGTGGATTCGGTCGTTGCCGGAGCCGCCGCTGACGACGTCATTGCCGTCGTCGCCGGAGAGGGTGTCGGCGTCGTCGCCGCCTTCGAGGTGATCTGAGCCGCTGTCGCCGTGGAGGTCGTCGCCACCAGCGCCGCCCAGAAGCACGTCATCTCCGCCGCCCCCGTTGGCGGTATCATCACCGGAGCCGGCGTCGATGTAGTCGGCGTTGGAACCGCCGGTGATGTTGTCGTTATCGGAGCCGCCGAAGAGTGCGTTGCTGCCACCGGAGTCGGAGATCGTGTCGTCGCCGTCGTCACCGGAGATGGAGTCGTCACCGGATCCGCCGGTAAGGGTGTCGTCCCCGGCGCCCCCTTGGATGGTGACGTCGGCACCGCCGAGGTACACAATGTTATCGTTGCCGCTGCCGCCTTCGATGTAGAACGTCGATTGCACAGTTGCGTCAATGAGAACACTATCGTTACCCATTCCAGCGTCGGCACTGATATAACGCACACCGGTATATAATTTAGTCGATTCTTCCAAGGTGACACTTGAAGCACGCGCTTTGCCACCGCTAAGAGTAATAGCTATTGTCTCACCACCTTGGCCGGTTGGTGAGCCGGCGACATGCCTTATCAGTACCCAGTCATCTCCGTCCACGCCTCCTTCTCGCAACGACGCCCTCGACCCAATGTTTAGCTGAAGCAGCCCATCGGCAGCAACTGACGCAGCCCCCGCATCACTGCCGGTATTGTTGCCGATCGCAAACTCCGCCTTGGACACGGCACTCGGTGCCGATCCGTCCACAAACGCGCGACACTTGAGTGTTGCACTTGACTGTACGGTGATGGGTCCCGTGTAAATAGTCGAGGTTACGCTTGGATCGCTGCCGTCGAGGGTGTACCGAATGGTTGCTTCTGCTGTCGGCGAAGCCAAGGTGACTATGACAGATTGGTTGAAATTTCCTCCGCTGGGACTGATGGTCGGAGGCTTGACAGCGCCTTCGGCATTTCCTTCCTCTGGAGTAAACGTTCCACTAAGGGTATAGCTGCCAAGATCATAGGAACTACCGTTTTGCTGCGCCCGGATTCCATGGCCATGAACCGAGAGGTAGTACGTTCCGGGTCCCAAATCACGACTTAGGGTCGCCGGCGTGTACGATGTCGATTTCTCGAGCGTACCGGTTGCCGAATTGATTTTGTATACTGTCTGATATTTTCCGTCGGCTGGACGATCGATCACTTTGCCGTTCGCGTCCCGAAGTTCAAAAATAGCATCTAGGGTGCGTCCGACAGTGGGGAGTTCCACGTCGAATTTCACATGTCCGCCGGAGGCAAGTGAGAAGGAAAAGTAGTCGATATCGGCGGAATTCTGAATAACGCTTTTCTTCAGCAGGCCATTTGAGCGCCCCAGCTCTGAGTCTGATGATTGATAGTTCCAACGGCCGTTCTTCAACTGCAGTGCAACGGCCGTGTTGATGGCACTCCCTTCATCATTCGGTCTAAATCCTAGGCCGCGGTAGCTGCCAGAATTCGGGGGGCCTGCCGCTAGCTCGACGACATCAGATACAACGCTAACCGTATCGGCGTAGTACTTCTG
>DASVUC010000111.1:0-23950 GCA_036387255.1 Tepidisphaeraceae bacterium
CACCTCGCACACCTGCTCCGCCCCGCTATCCGCACCAGCGATTTCGACACCGAGAAAAAAGTCATCCTCGAAGAAATCGCGATGTACCTCGACGACCCCGGCCACCGCCTCTACGAAAAGCTCATGGAGGTGCACTTCGGGAATCACCCCCTGAGCCTCTCCGTCCTCGGCTCATCCGATTCCATCCAGAAGCTCCAGCGCGACCAGATGGCCAGCTACTTCCAGAAGCGCTACGGCCCTGGCAACATGGTCCTCTCCGTCACCGGGCGGCTCAACTTCGACGAGATCGTCGCGCTTGCCGACAAGTACATGGGCGCCTGGCCCCACGTCGACGCCCCCCGCTCCTACACCACGCCCCTCTACAAGCCGCAGCGCACCGAGCTTGCCGACGAAAAGCTCAACCGCACCTACACGATGGGCATGACCCCCGGCCCCAGCGCCCAGGACGACCGCCGCTTCGCTTCCCGCGTGCTCGCCGACGTCATCGGCGACTCCGACGGCTCGCGTTTCTACTGGGCCCTCGTCGATAACGCCATCGCCGAGGACGCCGACTTCGGCTTCTACCCCCACGACAACTGCGGCTCCTTTTACCTCTCCCTCACCACCGATCCCGATCGCACCCAAACCGCGCTCGACATCGCGCTCAAGGAGCTCGACAAGGTCAAGCAGGACATCAACGCCGACGAAGTCGAACGAGCCAAAAACAAGATCGCCTCAAGCCTCGTCCTCCAAGGCGAAGTCCCACTTGGCCGCATGCGCTCCATCGGCAGCCAGTGGATCTACAACAAGCAGTACCGCTCCCTCGAGCTCGACATGGCCACCCTCATGTCCATCAACGTAGACTCCCTGCGCCAGCTCATGACCGACTTCCCCTTCGACCCACTGAGCATCGTCACCTTGGGCCCTAAAAAGTAGCCGTTCCGCGTCCTCCCGTAGCGTCCGCTTCAGACCGGTTTCCGCATTTGTTACCTCTTGGTATCACCATTGCATCGCTGGGCAACGAGAAGGAGTGGTGCGCTATGATCCAAAAAGCGGAACACGAGCATCAAAACCGTCTGGAAGACCAACAACATCACGACGAAGAAGATCAGGAAAAACAGAAAGACCCAGATCTTCAGGAAGCCGAAGAACGTTCCGCCCCCACCGGAAAAGTTGTCTACAAAGCCATCCTCCACGAAGGCGAAGAAGAGCTCGAACGCCCCAGCTCCGCCCTCTTCTGGTCCGGCCTCGCCGCCGGCCTCTCCATGGGCTTCTCCCTCGTCGCCGAAGGCCTCCTCAAGTATTACCTGCCCCACGCCCACTGGGCGCCCCTTGTCAGCAAGTTCGGCTACAGCATCGGCTTCCTTATCGTCATCCTCGGCCGCCAGCAGCTCTTCACCGAGAACACCCTCACCCCCATCCTCCCCTTCCTCCAGAACCGCAAAATGGACGTCTTCGGCAACGTCGCCCGCCTCTGGGCCGTCGTTCTCCTCGCCAACCTCGCCGGCGCCTTCATCTTCGCATGGGTCATCGCCAAAACCCCTGCCTTCGATGAAGGACCCAAGGCCGCCTTCGTCGCCTTAGGTCACGAAGCCGTCAGGCACGGCTTCCTCACCGTCCTGGTCAAAGGCATCTTCGCCGGCTGGCTCATTGCCCTGATGGTCTGGCTACTCCCCTTCGCCGAAGCCGCCCGCGTCTGGGTCATCATCCTCATCACCTACGTCGTCGGCATCGGCCAATTCAGCCACATCATCGCCGGCTCCGTAGAAACCTTCACCCTCGCCGCCATGGGGGAAAAATCCTGGAACACCGTCTTCCTGAACTGGGTCATCCCCACCCTCATCGGCAACATCGTCGGAGGAGTGACTCTAGTCGCCGCCCTCAACCACGCTCAAGTCGTGGCTGGTGGCCAAGGCGACGACGTCTAGTTCACGTGCAGCAATTCCCCCACTCCCCTCAGCCGCGACGCTACGCGTCGCGCGTCCCCACGTCCCCCCTCAAGCCAACACCGTCAAACTCCTCACCGATTTCGGTAACTCAAACGAAATATCCTCCTGCACCAGCGTCCGAGTCTCCACCGTCGCCCCATGCTCCCGGCGCAGGCGCTCAATCAAATTCTGCACCAGGTGCTCCGGCGCGCTCGCCCCTGCTGTAATCAAGACAGTCTCTTTACCCTCCAGCCACGCCGGATCCAGTTCCGACTCATCATCGATCAGGTAAGCGGCCTTCCCCTGCAAATGCGCTGTCTCCACCAGCCGTCGGGAGTTCGAGCTGTTCTGCGATCCTACGACCAGCACCACATCCGCTTCCGGCGAATAATCATTCACCGCCGCCTGGCGATTCGTGGTCGCATAGCAAATGTCTTCCTTGTCCGGCTGACGGATGTTCGGAAACTTCTTCTTCAGCGCCGCTGTAATCGCCGCCGCATCCGAAAGACTCAGCGTTGTCTGCGTCACAAACGCCAGCATGTTGGGATCCGGCACCTCCAGCCGCTCCACCTCTTCCGGCGACTCGACCACAATGATGCTCTCCGGCGCTTCTCCCACCGTGCCCACCGCCTCATCGTGATCGCGATGGCCGATAAAGATGATCGTGTATCCATCGCGCGCGTAACGCCGGACCTCGTTGTGCACCTTGTGCACCAGCGGGCAGGTGGCATCCACCTCGATGAGCTGACGCTCCCGCGCCGTCCGACGAACGGCGGGCGAGATGCCATGGGCGCTGTAAACCACCACCGACCCCTCCGGCACTTCCGAGACATCATTCACAAAGACCACGCCGCGGTCCTGGAAATCCTCCACCACGTGCCGGTTGTGCACGATCTCGTGATACACATACACCGGCGCGCCGCGATTCGTGAGCACCTGATCGACCACGTCGATCGCCATGTTTACGCCTGCACAAAAACCGCGAGGGTTAGCCAGAATGATCTTCATCATGTTGCTGCTCTAAACGACCCCAACATTTGACTGCTTGACGCATCCGTGCGAATCACGAATCTTATCCGCTCGCCCGGACACATGCCATATCGGTGTGTTTGAGCAAGTTACGTCAGTTGCTGTGTTAATCACCGTGTTAGCCGCACCGCTACGTGGTGCGCGCCCTCCCAATCGGAGTTCCCGTGGCCCAAATCCGCCCGTTTTCCGGCATCCGCTACTCCAAAAAAATTGGCGACCTCTCGAACGTCATCGCCCCGCCCTACGACGTACTCAACGAAATCCAGAAATCCGCCCTCCAGTCCAAGCACCCCAACAACATCGTCACGGTTGATCTCCCCTTCCTCCCTCCCAAATCGGTTGGCCCCGATGAAGTTTATCTGGGCGCGAACCAGACGCTGCAATCCTGGATCAACGCCGGCATCCTCGAGAAAGACCGCCGGCCCGCGCTCTACCCGTACGCGCAGACGTATCAGTGGGGCCCGCGCTCATACCACCGCCGCGGATTTTACGCCCTGGTGAAGCTTTCCCCCTTCGGCCATGGCGATGTCGTCCCCCACGAAAAAACCTACCCCGGCGCCATCGAAGACCGCCTGAAGCTCATGCGCTATACCGGCATGCAGCTCTCCCCCGTCTTCGGCCTCTTCAGCGATCCGCGCGGCGAAGTCAACGCGCTGCTCTACAAGAACGCCGGCCGACCGGAGCACACCGGTACCATGGACGGCATTAAAAACGACCTGTGGTCCGTCATCGACGCCGAGATCGAAACCCAGGTCATCGACTTGATGAAAGCGCGCCCCATCTACATCGCCGACGGACACCATCGCTACACCACCGCGCTGCAATATCAGAAGGAAGCGGCAGAGCTCAACGGTGGCACCCTTCCCCCCACGCACCCTGCCAACTACTGCCTCTTCTGCCTCGTGCCGATGCAGGACGACGGCCTGCTGATTCTTCCGACGCATCGGCTGATCGGAAACCTCCAGGATTTCGAGATGACCATCTTTCGGCACGCGGTGAAAGATTACTTCGACGTCACCGAAACCAATCTCACCCCCGACCAGTTCGAAGACGCCGCCACCGCCAACCACACCTTCGGCCTCTACGACGGCGCGGCCAAGAAGCTCTACCTCCTCAAGCTCAAGAACGACGACGTCCTCAAGACGCTGGAGCCCAATCAATCCGATGCCTGGCGTCGCCTCGACGTCGCCATCCTCCAACGCTATCTCCTGGATGAAATCATCCAGCCCGAATTCGCCGAGGGTGAACTCACCAAGGGGTACACCGCCTACGCCAACGAGGTCGCGCCGCAGGTGGACGGAAAGAAATACCAGATCGCCCTCATGCTCAAGAGCACACCCCTGCACGCCCTGGAAGAACTAGGAAAACACAAAGAAGTAATGCCCCAGAAATCCACCTTCTTCTACCCCAAGCTAGCGACCGGACTAGTGATGAACTCACTGCGCTAAAGCCCACGGCTCTGCCGTGGGTCTCCATCTCCCATGCCCATCCAAGCCATCACCGTCTACTGTTCCTCCAGCTCCAAAGTCGACCAGGCCTTCGTCGACGCCGCGCGCAATCTGGGTTCAGCCATCGCGAAGGAAAACTGGAAGTTAGTCTACGGCGGCAACAACGTCGGGTTGATGGGCGCCCTCGCCAACGCCGCCCGCGCCGCCGGCGGCAAAGTCATCGGCGTCACCCCGCGCCTCTTCGTCGACAAAGGCTCCGCCGACGAACAATGCGATGAACTCATCGTCACCGACGGCATGCGCGACCGAAAAGCACTTCTCGAAGAACGGGGCGACGCCTTCATCACCCTCCCCGGCGGACTTGGAACGTTCGAAGAACTCTTTGAAATCATCTGCGGCAAAGTCCTCGGCTATCACACCAAGCCTATCGTGCTGCTGAACATTGAAAACTATTACGCGCCGCTGCTGGCGATGATCACGCACGGAATTGAGCATCACTTTATCAAGTCCAGCGCACAGGACCTGTATTTTGTGGCGGATTCAGTGCAAGCGGCGATCGACCACATCCGCCACTACACGCCGCCCGCGCCGGCGGAGCGGACATACGAAACTTCCCGCACCAGCGCGGCCGAGTGAGCGGTGTAGAATACCCGCGTGCGACGCGACGACGTCACCCTCACGCTTGCCCTTTGCGCTTCGCTGCTCGTCCACGGCGCGATCTCCTTCGCTCTGATCAAACAGGCAACTAAAATCACGTTTCTGACAGCCGCTCATCAATCAAGCTCCTCTCGCGCAATCACATTGACGGTTGCACCAGAGGAGCCGGACGACGCGTTCGGGCGCGACCGGGGGAGAGGGCGCGGGGCAAACGAGTATGATTCCGATCAGGTCCTTAAAGGGCATCAGGCGCCGACGCCGCAGGCGTTTCTCAGCCGGGACCCCATTTCGCTCGGGCAGATCAACAACGATCCGACGATGAACACGTTGCCTCCCGGCGCTGGCGGCGCGGGCGGGAAGCCGTCGGCGCAGCGGCGGCAGGTCATCAAGCACCTCGCCATTCAGCCGGCTCCGTTCGGCGTGCAGTCTGCGGTTGAGGACTTGGCAACACCATTCAAGATTTCGCGCGATAGACCTCAACCGCAGGCGGCGGCGAGGAAGTCTTCTGCCGCGCCGGCGGCGGCGGGTGCGCTAGGGTCTCGGTTGCCGGCGGCAGATCCGGCGCCGATGACGGAGTCAGAGTCAGATGCGTTCACCGACATCGGCTCGCTCGAGGTTTCGGCAGGTAAAGTCGAGGCGAAGCTGGGGCGGCGGGTGAAGACGGTTCGGCCTCGGCTTTCGGTTTCATCGCAGGCGGACCTGGTGGGGCTTCAGTTTCCGCGGATGAAGCTTCGGGTTCGGCTTGATGACGAGGGGAACGTCGTGGATTTGAACATTCTCAACTCGATCAGCGCGAGCGTGGACCAGGAGGTGAAGCTGGCGGTGTTCAAGTGGAAGTTCGAGCCGCGTGCGGCGACGCGGAAGTCGGGGCCGGATTTCGTGCAATTTGAGATTGTGTGGCGATGACTGCGCTCCAAGACACGGGCCGGAAATCCGTGCCAGGCGATGCTTTCCTCTCACCATCAGCCAGGAGGCGCCAGTCATAAACTTTTCCCGGCGGGGGCCGTCACTTATCATCAGTTGAAGATGTTGGTTTTTCCGTGCAATGTCTGTCAGACTTCGCTTTCGGCGGACGAGACGCAGGCGGGGCTGCTGGTTCGTTGCCCCACCTGCTCGGCGACCCTGCGCGTGCCGGCGGCGAAGCGCGAGCTTGCCGGCGCGGGCGCGGCGGCTGGAGGCGCGGCGACGGCATCGCGGTCGGCATCGGCGAGAGCATCGGGCGGGACAATGGCTCCGCCGCACTTGCGCACAGGGGGAAATGCGGCGAGCACCGGCACGGGGAGGCGGTTTGGATTCAACTGTCCGTACTGCTCTTCGCGGCTCGAGGCGACGGAGGCGCAAAGTGCGCAGGAGGGGCAGTGTCCCACGTGCGGGAACGCGATCACGATTCCGATCTATGACCGGTATGGCCGACTGATCGATCCCAAGAGCGGGCAGATCATCAAGCCTGACCCGCACCCGGTGCACGCGTACGCGGCGGCGGGCGAGCGGGCGCCAACAATCGTGCGGACGAGCGATGACAAGCAGGCGATCCAGTGCCCGCGCTGCCGGGCTGTGAGCCCGATCACCGCGAACAACTGCAAAAGCTGCGGCATGCCCTTCACAATGGAGGGCACAACGCTCGAAGCATCTGGAACGAGCAACGGCTTTTGCGTGGCGTCGCTGGTGCTGGGCATCATTGGATTGCCAGCAAGCTGCATCTTTATCCCGCCCCTCCTGGCGATCATCTTCGGCGTCATCGGAATCGCGCAGGTCAATCGCAGCGGTGTCGAGGGCGGCGGCAAAGGCATGGCGATCGCCGGAATCGTTTGTGGGATTGCCGGAACAATCATTGCGCTGAAGATGTATCATTTTCTGTGATGGGTGGCGGATTGATCCGCCACACAGATCACAGAGAACTTAGCGGGAATCACCACATGGGCACCTTGCCCGCGCAAGATGCCGTGTCACGTTGGCAGTTCGTGCGTATCATTGAGGTTGGCAGGAGTGGATGCTGACGGGAACGTTGATGATCAGACGGCTTCGGGGGTGGGGTGAGGGGATGTTCCGGTATGACGTTTACTTGAATGGAAAGCTCCTCGCTTCGCTCAAGGCGGGGGAGGAGCGGGTGTTTCGGTTGAAAGTGGGGAAGCATGAACTGCGGGCGCGCTCGGGGTTGTCGCGGAGCCAGGTGTTTCCGATACACGTGCGGGGGGATCGGCCGGTGGCGGTTGTGATGGGGGCGAATCCCAAATCAGCTGATGTGCTCTCGGTGTTGATGGATTGGTGTTTCGGATTGTCAAATTCCATTTTCATCAGGCAGGTTTCGGCGCGAACAGTTCCGCCGGGGCCGCGCGGGTTTGCGGTGATTGTTGAGGCACGGAGGCGCGGGAAATAAAGGGCAGATGGGAGGATGAGGTGCCAAGTCTTTACAAGCTGGGAGGGCGGTTGGGAAGGTCCGACGGGCAGGGCATTGCACCCTGGAGCGAGTGAGCGTGAATGTGGCGCGGGCGGGCTAAGGCGCTCTTCCCCTGTGCGCGATTCGTCATTAGAGTTTTGCGACTCATGAATATCAGCTTGGAGTGGCTTGGTGATTTTGTTGGAGGGGCGCTGGACGCGGAGGCGGTCGGGGATGCGCTCATGCGTGGGGGGTTTCCGATCGAGTCGATTGCGCAGGTGGGAGCTGATCAGGTGCTGGATGTGGAGGTGACGAGCAATCGCGGGGATTGTTTGTCGCATGTGGGGGTGGCGCGGGAGGTGGCGGCGCTTCGGCAACTTGAGTTCAAGCATCGCGAGGCGACGGCGCCGCAATCATCGGCGGCGGTGAGCGATGCGACAAGCGTGACGGTTGAGGCGGCCGCGCTTTGTCCGCAATACACCGCGCGGGTGATCCGGAACGTGAAGATCGGGCCAAGCCCGGCGTGGATGGTCCGGCGGCTGGAGGCGGTGGGGTTGCGCTCGATCAACAATGTCGTCGACGTGACGAACTACGTCATGTTCGAGATGGGGCAGCCGCTGCATGCGTTTGATTTCGACAAGCTGCGCGGGCGGAAGATCGTGGTGCGTGAGGCTCGCGCGGGGGAGAAGATCGTCAGCATCGATGGGCACGAGCGGACGCTGAGCCCGGGGATGCTGGTGATCGCGGATGCGGAGAAGCCGGTGGCGGTGGCGGGCGTGATGGGAGGGCTGGAGAGCGAGGTTTCGGAGCAGACGGTGAACGTCCTGCTGGAATCGGCACGGTTTGATCCGCTGAGCGTGCGGAAGACGGCGCGGGCGCTGGCGATGAAGAGCGACAGCTCGTATCGGTTCGAGCGCGGGATCGACCCAACGCTGCCGGAACGGGCGAGCTTGCGGGCGGCGCAGTTGATCCTGGAGGCGGCGGGCGGGGAGCTGCTGAGCGGGATCGTGCGGGCGGGGACGGATGCGTATCGGCCGAAGAATCTGACGCTGCGGCTGGGGCAGATTCCGCGGATCCTGGGGATTGAGCTGGCGGCGAATGAGGTGGTGGAAGCGCTGAGGCGATTGCAGTTGAAGCCGAAGCTGGAGGGGGAGACGGTTACGGTGGAGGCGCCGTCGTGGCGGCTCGATCTGAATATCGAGCGGGATCTGGTGGAGGAAGTGGCGCGGGTGATTGGGTATGAGCGGATCGGCGTGCGGGATGAGATTTCGATTCGCGTGGTGCCGCCGGCTCCGGGGGCGGTGGCGCTGGGGACAATTCGGCAGACGCTGGTGGCGGCGGGGTATTTCGAGGCGGTGACGTTCACCTTTGCGAGCGATGAGCTGGCGTATCGATTCATGCCGGGTTCGTCGCAGTCGCTGCCGCGCGCGGATGCCAGCGTTCGCAAGGCGGATGCGCGGCTTCGACCGAGTTTGCTTCCCGGATTGCTGGAAGCGGTGCGTCGGAATGAGACGGTGGGAACGCTGGGTGCGAAGCTCTTCGAGACAGGTGCGACATTTCGCGTGGATGGAGCGGGGAAGGTGAATGAGAATCGCAAGCTGGCGCTGGCGGGGCCGAGTGATTATCGATCGCTGCGCGGTGCGACCGAGGCGCTGCTGACGAAGCTGGATGCGGGTCGGGAGGTTCGGGTGATTGCGGATGAGCATCCCGGTTTTGCGCGCGGGGCTTGCGGTAGAGTGCAGTGGGGTGAACAAGCGGTTGGTTTCGTGGGGCTGCTGGAGAAGGGCGTCGCGGATAAGCTTTCGCTGCGGGAGATTCCGGCGATGGCGGAGCTGGATTTGCCCAAGCTGATCGAGGGGATGCAGCATGTGCCACAGCTTTCGGCGCTGGCGAAGTTTCCGGCGGTGCGTCGCGATCTGTCGCTGGTGCTGAAGGAGCAGACGCCCTTCGAGGCGGTGGAATCGCTGGTGAGAAGCGCGAAGTTGCCGCAGCTTGAAACCGTGGAGTATGTGACGACATATCGAGGCAGGCCTCTTGAAAAGGGAAGCAAGAGCTTGACGATCACCCTGGTGTTCCGCTCGAGTGAGACGACGCTGACGGGTGAGCAGGTGGAGCAGCAGGTGCAGAAGGTGATGGAGGCGGCCGGGAAAGAGCTTGGCGCGGTGCTGCGGACGTGACGTATTGCGCGCAGCGCGATGAAGCGCTGCGTGAGCTGCGGGGCGAGAAGACGATGCTGGGTGAGAAGCTTGGATGAGCAATGCCGACACTTCCGTTGTACGCGCAGACGCTGACCGCCGGTGAACCGGAGAGCTGGCACCGGATCAACGCGCCCGGCGGGTATGAAACCTGGCAGTTTTACGCGGCGGGGGAAAACGATCTTTGGGCGGGCGCTTCGTTGTCCTGGGGGTCGACGTTTCTGCCGGGTTATCTCCGGAGGTATGAGCGGTATCGGCGGAGGCCGACGCGGTATGCGCCACCGGTGCCGAAGGAGCATTGCTCGGCGTCTTTTGCGGTGTTTCAGGGTGGGCGGCAGCTTGCGCGGTTCGACACGCCGGTGAATGGGGATGCGTTCAACATCTCGCGCGGGCACACGGGCGTGAGCGTCGGGGCGAACCGGATGACGGTGGACGAGAAGGGGCGGCTGCACCTGAACCTGCGGGGGACGCCTTGGCGCGAGCGGTGGCGGGCGCCGATGCTGATGCATGATCGGACAGTGTCGGCGCAGCTTGTCTTTGAGCCGGTGGCGGCGCCGATGCCGCGGGAATTGGACTGGCTGGGGGCGGAGACGCCGGTGCATCGATATGCGCTGAGCCGGCCGCTGTGCAAGGTGAGCGGGGACATCGCGATCTTTGAAGGGTCGGCATCGCCGCCGAAGGTTGTGCAATTGAGGGGGCGCGGCTGTCATGAGCACACATGGGGGACGCGGCCGATGAGCTGGGATTTTGGGTATGAGATGAAGGGGCATGTGTTTGACGAGGGGAGGACGTTTGCATTTGAGTTGCTGCGGCATCGGCGGGAGAAGAAGACGGTGGCGCGGATCGTGGGGGTCGATGTGAGCGGGGCGCGGGATGTGGAGGTGGAGCCCAGAGTTTCGGGCTGGGCACGAGTGGGGACGGCCGGGCTGCGTTTTCCCCGCACGATTGAGCTTGGGGAGTTGCTCGCGCTCGAGGAGCCGCGGGTGCTCGCGGCGTCGCTCTTTGATGCTCATGTGATTTATGAGGCGCGGTGGGCGGATCGGAAGGCGACGGCAGTTTGCCGGTGTATTAGTTTTGGGAGGTTGAGAAATGGGGTGGTGGCAAATGCGTTTGGGCTGGCGGTGGGACGGGGGTGAGGGTTGTGGACCCGCGACCGAGTCGCAGGGCTCTCGCACTTCATGTGGCGTCACCTTTAAATCAAAGCGCGTGAGAGCTCACCGTTTATTGGGTAGGGTTGTGGGGGTGAGGGGATCAGGGGATTGGAGGGGTTCGATGATGAAGATTCGGCCGGTGTTGGGTTTGACGCGCTCGCGGCCGTTCTTGAAGTCCATTTCGCCGATGTCGACGATGTAGAGAGCGCCGCTCGGCGCGAACTTAACAGCGACCGGGCGCTCGAGGAGGCCTTGGCTGCTGGGGAGCCGGCTGGCAGGGCCGCCTTTGGTGTTGCGGACGATGTCTTCGACGGTGCGATTGATCAAGTCCACGCGAACAACCTTGAAACCGACGGGGCCAAGGAAGTTTTTCACACCGCTTGTCGCGAAGGGAGCACGATCGCCGGACAACGCCACGATCGCGTTGCCGCGCCACTGCCGGAGCGGGCCGTTGTTCGGCACAAAGTCGAGTTTCGCGGCGCCGGAAAGGGAGGGAAAGACGCCCTGAACGAGTGTATTGCGCATGTCCGGTGTGACGGCCAGCCCGTCGCCGTTGTTGGATGCGCGGTGATCGATGAGGGCCGAGACGTCGGAGTAGCCGTAGCGGCGCGCCATCTCAGGCGGCGGCTGGAAGACGGCGTCGCTGATGGGCCGCAGGTCGGCTGAAAAATCGGGCCAACCCAGCCAGGTTCCGGAGACGAGGCGCAGCAGCACATCGGGATCATTCTTCACCGGGCGCGTGCCGCGGAGTTCCATCCCATCGTTGGTGGCGAACTGTTGGCCGTATTCATTGAATGCGATGCCCCGCGGACAGCGGATGCCCCACACTTCGACGCGTCGCCCGCCGCCCTGCGGGTTGCAGGAGTAGACCGCGGCGGTGGGCGTGCCGTTGCGGGCGGCGGGGATGACGCTCTTGGTGGATTCGCCGAAAGGTTGGAACGGCCCGGTGACGGAGATATCGGCGCCGCCGAGCAGGCCGGCGTCGGGGTTCTTGCTCATGAAGTGGTACCCGTTGAGCTTCAGCGGGACGGAGGGCTGGTCGCAGAAGTTGGGGTTCTGCTTGGCCCAGCGCCAATTGTCCAGCCCCACGACCCCGGAGTTGGTTGCAGCGCCAACGCCGAACCAGAGTCGGCCGGTTGTGGGTGAGATGGCGATGTCGGTAATCGAGAAATCGCCCTTGGCGGGGAAGCCGGCGTCGACGGTGGTGTGGGAGCCGTCCATACCGAAGGCGGTGATGACGCCGTCGCCCTGGGCGTTGCGATGCGTGACGTAGAGCTTTTTGCTCTGGCGGTCGAGGGTCATTCCACCGATGGGGCCGTAGATGCGGAAGCCGCCGGCGATGTTCTGGATGTTGAGGGGGAGGCGTTTACCGGCGGGGTAGATCGAAAAATAGCCGTCTTCGCGGCCTCGGCGGTAGCCGTAGATGTGGGGGTCGCCGTCGTCGAGTCCACCTTCGGCGATGATGAGGGTGTCGTCGTCATCGATCTCGATGGCGACGGGTCCGGTGATGCCCCGCATGACTTCTTTCATCACGACGCCGCCGGGGTAATCGACGAGTTGGCGATCGATCACGCGGCGCTGGTTGACGGGGATGAAGGTCGGTCCGCGCACGCACCCGCCGGGAAGGATCACCAGGAAGAGCGCCGACAGAATGAGTGTCGCCGCGCGGTTGCGGAATGCGGTGTAGGGCATGATGCTCATCGCATAGATAACGGACGGGGGGGATGTTGTCACGCGACAACGAGAGGCGGCGAGCGATCGGGGCATTGAGGTGATGGAGGATTGCATCGCCGAGATGTCCATGTCACGCTGGGATGCACGCTCCACCTTCGGCGGATGGCAGACAGGAATGTCCGCCCCATCAGAAGGTAAAGACCGCGCATCAATCGCCGATGCAGCCTTGCTTGGCGCGGTTGATGGTGGCGACGACAACCTCGCGCACTTGCAGGGGTTTGACGACGGTTTGCCAGGCGGCGACGGGAATGGAGTCGTCGCTGGGGATGATTTCGATGGAGCCGACGAGGCAGATTCTCTCGCGGGCGGGGGTGACCATGCGCGTGCGGGCGACTTTGCGCAGGGGGCAATCGAAGATGTTGAGGTTGAAGACGCCGGAGATGCGGACGATCCGCAAATCAGTGAGGACGTAGAGGCGGTTGCTCCACTGAACCACGGCCCACATCAGCCTCCCCGCGATGACGAAGGCGCCGGCCTCCCAGATGAGGCGCGGCTGGACGGTGGGCAGGCGCTCAGCAAAGACGCGCGCGGCAATCATGCAGACGACAACGGCCGTGTTGAAGGCTAAAGAGCTTAAGGGGATGAACCAGACGGACGGCTTGAGGATGAGGATGACCAGTTCGCCGTCGCGAAGGACGTGGCGGGTGAGAAGCGCCGCCAGCGAGGTGATGACGGGCATTTCCGCGGTTGCGGCGCCGGCGCCTTCGATGGGATGCAGAGACGCGACGCGATTGAGGATCCGATCATCTTCGCCTGGTGCGACCACGAGAGGCCTTTCCACCGCACGTGCGGCGCGTCAACTGCTGATGATTTCCTTCTTCAACGTCACGATGTCCGGCAGGTTGCGATAGAAATCATTATAATCCAGACCGTAACCGACGACGAATTCATCGGGGATTTCGAACCCAACGTAATCCGCCTGCACTTCGCGGGCGGCTTCGCGGTCCTTGCGGAGCAGGACGCAGACCTTGACGCTGGCCGCGCCCAGCGATTGCATGACGGGGACAACGGCTTTGATGGTGCCGCCGCTGTCGAGGATGTCGTCGAGCAGCACGACGTGGCGGCCCTTGACGTCGCCAAGCTGCTGGCTCAGGACTTGCGAGCCTTGCGTGCGCAGGCTCTTCCCGGGGTAGCTGCTGACCGTCATCAGGCCGATCTTCATGGGCAAGGGGATCTGGCGGATCAAGTCGCAGCAGAAGATCATCGCGCCGGTGAGGATCGGCACGATGGTAATCTCAGCTTCGCCGGCCATCTTGGGTTCGGTGTGATCCTCCATGATCTGCTGCGCGAGCTCCTTGACCCGCTGAGCGATTTCGTCTTTGGCAATGAGGACGCGGTCGATGTCGCCTTGCATGGGGGGAATGTATCGCAAGGCATGCGCGAGGAGGTAGCCCCCGATCCCAGAAGAGAGATTTTCCAAACATCTCATCAGAGAAGGGCGCCAAGGATCGGGCAGGCGCGCATCATCCGCTTGGCTTTGGCGGTGGCTTCTCGGATCGGGCTGACGCCGACGTCGCGGATCAGTTGACGGTCATAATGTAAATCAATGACCTGGCCATTGGTGGGTGTGTCAAGGGATTCGAGGGCGGCGCTGATGGCATTGGCGGAGCGCGCCTGGCCCGGCAGGCGCTCGGGATCGCACTTGGAGGGGACGGGGGCGATGACTGGGTTGGTGTTGATTTCCCAGACGATGACCTGGCCGTCAGCGTAGGCGTAGTCGATCCGGCCGTACTCAATTTTCGCCAGCTCGAAGATGGCAGCGAGCTCCTCGCGGTGCGGGTTGAGCTTGAGGTACGCGGCTTCCTCGGCGAGCTTCTGCACGTCGAGGACGTCGGGGTGCTTGTCAACCCACTCGCCGCTGAAGAGGACGTGGCGCGGGATGATCTTCCCATCGATCTTCATGGCCGCGTACTTGCGGAAGATACCTTGTTCGTCGGCGGTGTGGCAGTACTCGACGATGAGGAGCTGGCGGCTGTCGTCACCTTTGGCGATGAGGGCAGCGATGGCTTGCTGGAGCTCGGCTTCAGTTTGCAGCAGATCGGTCAGGCTGCCGGTGTGCTCGTTTTCTTCGCGGACGAATACCGGGAACTTCAGGCCCGCGCGTGGCTCGTTGAGCCGGTAGACGCCGAACGGGTTGATACCCGTCTGGTTCATCAGCTTGAGCAGGTCGTAGCGGCGGAGGACGTGCCTTGGTTCGTTGATGATCTTCGCGCCGTGGCGGCGGAGTTGGTCGGCGTACGACTGGGCGAGGCGAAGCTGCGGCGCGCTGAGGCGCTCGAGGTCGGAGAAGATGTAGGTGCCGCCGGCGATGTGTCGCCAGTAGGGCAGATCCTCGTAAACCTCGAAGCTGACGCGGCCGACGGTGTCGCGGTTCCACGTCTCGAGGAACGTCTGCATCGTGTAGGCGTGATCGCGCGTGACGAGGTAGTGGATCATCGCTTTAGCTTTGCGGCTGAATGGTGCCTGGCGGAGTGATGGAGAAGTGCGAGTGGATGGCGATCCACTTGGTGCCGCGCTTTTCGAAGATAAAGGTGGCGCGGCCATGGCGATCAAACCAGCCCTTGGCGTTTTTCCCCTGGCTGGACCAGAGGGCGACGGCCCACCCCTGGTGACCCTCGACGGTGCAGCGGACGGAGGGGTAGTCGAAATCAAAACCTCGGGTTTGGCCCCAGACTTTGGTCCACTGTTTCTGCTCGAGGACGTCGCGGCCTTCGAGCATCTCATTGATGGTGCCGAAGGAGACGACGTCGTGGGCGAAGAGCTCGCGGCCGGCGGCGAAATCAACCTCGCGAACGGCCTGTGCGAAGTTGGTGAGCCACTGGTGGATCTCGGCGCTGGTGCGGCTGGTGAGGAAGATGCTGTCGAATACGGTCACGATGAACTCCTGCTGAGCGCAAAGGGGGCAACGCAGGCGTCGCCCTACACGGTTCATCGGAATAACGCGCACGGTTGTTCACCCCCCTGCTCAGTTGCGGCGGAGGCGCTTTTATGGGCGCATGCGCGGGTTTGGATACAATCGGTGTGTGCACACGGTGAATGTCAGCTTGTCGGGGAGTGCGTACGCAATCCAGGTTGCGGGAGGATTGCTCGGTCGCGTGGGGGAAGAGGTTCGGAAGGTTTCAACTTCGAAGAAGGCATTTGTCGTTACCGATTCGAACGTGGGGCCGAGGTTTCTTGCGACGGTTGCAGAGGGTTTGAACCGGGCGGAGTTTCAGACCATCGCTCACACGGTGCCGGCGGGCGAGAACCACAAGACGCTCGAGCAGATCGGCAGGATCTACGACACGCTGATCGGCGGCAAGATCGATCGGCAGAGCATCGTGATCGCGCTAGGCGGGGGTGTGATCGGCGACATGGCTGGATTCGCGGCCGCGACGGTGCTGCGGGGTGTGCCGTTTGTTCAGGTGCCGACGACGCTGCTGTCGATGGTGGATGCGAGCGTGGGCGGGAAGACGGGGATCGATCATCCGCTGGGGAAGAACCTGATTGGCGCGTTTCATCAGCCGGTCGCGGTGCTGATCG
Organism: Tepidisphaeraceae bacterium; assembly: GCA_036387255.1. GTDB lineage: Bacteria > Planctomycetota > Phycisphaerae > Tepidisphaerales > Tepidisphaeraceae > DASVUC01. Next base: position 16,021 of record DASVUC010000111.1, read on the forward strand.
ATCCGGAGACGCTCAAGACGCTGCCGGAGCGCGAGCTGCGATCAGGGCTGGCGGAGTGCATCAAGCATGACATCATTCGCGACGGCGATCATTTTGCGCGACTGGAATCGACAATCGATCGGGCGCTGAAGCTGGACATTGAATCGCTGGCGGAATTGATCCGGCACAACGTGGCGATCAAGGCTCGCGTCGTCGAGGCCGATCCCTTTGAGAAGGGCGAGCGGGCGCATCTCAACTTCGGTCATACGTTTGGACATGCAATCGAGACGATCTCCAATTACTCGCTGGCGCACGGTGAATGCGTGGCGATGGGGATGGTGGCGGCGTCACGATTAGCGCAGTCGCTAAAGATAATTAACCAGAGCACGGTCGAGGCGATCGCCAGGACAATCGCCCGGGCGGGGCTGCCGACGGGGAACCTTTCGCTGGATCCGCAGGCGGTTTTTGATGCGATGTATTTTGATAAAAAGGTGCAGGCGGGGAAGCTGCGGCTGGTGTTGCCGGACCGGATCGGGCACGTGGTGATCCGCGACGATGTGCCGGCGGAGCTGGTTCGAGCGGCGGTGGAAAGCTTGAGGAGCTGACATGGGGCTGAAAGACTGGCTTCGACTTTCGCTGACAGACGGGATCGGGCCGATCTCGATCAAGCGTCTCGTCGATGCGGCGGGCGGGGTTGAGGGGGCGACTGGGGGCAGCGAGAGCCTGATCCGATCGGTTCCAGGAATTGGCGCTGCAAAAGCCCGCGGCATTGTCGCGTCCATGCGTGACGCAAAAGTGGATGAGGAGCTTGAGCGCGCGGATCGGCTGGGGATTCGCATTCTCTGTCCGGATGACGCCGAATATCCCCCGCTGCTGAAGGCGATCCCGGACCCCCCTGCCGTGCTTTATCTGAAGGGAGCGCTCCAGCCCCGAGATCTGCACGCGGTGGCGATCGTCGGCTCGCGCAAGTGCTCTTATTACGGGCGCGAACAGGCTGAGCGCTTTGCGGCGCTGCTGGCGGGCGTGGGGGTAAGTGTGATTTCGGGCGGTGCTCGCGGCGTGGACTCGTCCGCTCATCGCGGCGCGATGTCTCATCCGCAGGGAAGAACGATCGCGGTGCTGGGGTCGGGGGTGGATGTGCCCTATCCGCCGGAGAATGATTCGCTCTTCGAGCAGATTGCCCAGCGCGGGGCGGTGATCAGCGAGTATGCGCTGGGGACGCCGCCGCTACGGGATAATTTTCCGCGGCGGAATCGGATCGTGTCGGGCATGTCGCGAGGGGTGCTGGTTGTCGAAGCGGATGAGCGCTCCGGTGCGCTCATTACCGCTCGGCAGGCGATTGAGGATCACGGGCGGACGGTGTTTGCAATTCCGGGTCGGATCGATAATCCGCTGTCAGCGGGGCCGCACCGGCTCATTCGCGACGGCGCGGTGCTGACGGAGAGCATCACCGACATACTCGACAACCTGGGACCGATGCCGGACCACATTTCCGCGCCGGATCTGTTCAGCGCGATCGAAGAGGAAGAATCGGGTTCAGCAGCGGCGGCGCCCGTGCTCATTTCGCCGCCGGTCGATCTTGGACTGACCGATCGCCAGCGGCTGATCCTCACGCACCTGGCGGACCCGGCGCATGTCGATGCGCTGGTGGAGCGCACGGCGCTGGCGCCCAATGAGATCCTCCAGGACCTGACGCTGATGAGCTTGAAGGGGATCATTAAGCGGGTTGAGGGGCAGACGTTCGTGCGCTCGGCCGCAAAGAGCCGATCATGAAGACGCGCTCGGACATGATCACGTTGTTCGTCGTACGCCCGGCGGAGCTTGGAGCTTCGCACGAGTTCCTTCAGCTTCACAGGGAATCCGGCGATTACCTGGGCAACACCTGGCAGCTTGTTCGCGGGACGGTTGAAGCATCAGAGACGGCGACGCAGGGGGCGCTGCGCGAGTTGAAGGAGGAGACGGGGCTTGTTCCGGACGAGATGTACCGGCTGGCGAGCGTCGAAAGTTTTTATCTGCCCCACGATGACACACTGTGGCACTCCGTCGCATTCCTGGCCATCGTGTCGCGCGCCGCGCAGGTGGTGCTTAATGAAGAGCACGATGCGCACCGGTGGGTGGGGCGCGAGCGGATGATGCAGGAGATGATGTGGGCCAGCGAGCGGATGCTGTTTCCTGACCTGTGCCGCGATGTGCTGGATCAGGGTGCGGCAAAACCTTACCTGAAGGTGGCGCTGTAGTGGCCGAGGCTGGTTTTGTGGCATCGCTCTAGCTTGTCGAAGCCTCCGCTGAAAACGGCAGGAGGATCAAGATGTTTGGCAAGCGTCGCTCTCGGCAGCATTTTCCATTTCGCCTCTTTCTCGTTGGTGCGGGATTGATGTACCTCATGGACCCGCGACTGGGCCGGCGCCGGCGCGCGGTGCTGCGGGATAAATCGATCAGCAAATGGCGTCGTTTGCAGCGCACGCTGGATAAGACGGCGCGCGATGCTTCTCATCGTGCACAGGGGCTCTACGCACGGGCAGCGCATCGGTGGGACGAGCCGGATGAGCCGCGGGATGATGTACTGCTGGCTCGGGTGCGGTCGAAGCTGGGGAGGTACGTTTCGCATGCCCATGCGATCGGCGTGTTTGTGGAGGCAGGCGATGTGACGCTGACGGGGCCAATCTTAAAGGATGAAGTTCAGGGATTGATGAAGGCAATCCGCGGCATCCCGGGTGTGAAGAACGTGGATGCCATCCTCGAAGTGCGGCGGCACAGCGGGAGGACGCCGGCGCTTCAGGGAGGTGAACCGCAGAGCGGGCCGGTGTCGAGCGTGAACCAGGAGCATTGGGATTTAACCACCCGCGCGGCACTGGCGACAGCGGGAGGTTTGGTGGCGACCTGCGGGTTCGCGAACGGCAGCTTGCCGGGCGCGGTGCTGACGTTCACCGGAGCAGCGCTGGCCGCCCGGGCAATCACCAACTTGCCTGCCGCAAAACTATTCGGAACGCCCGGCGCTGCGCACGCCGTCCCGATCCACAAGTCCATCGTCATTCACGCGCGCGTGGCGGAGGTGTTCGACTTCTGGCGCAATTACGACAACTTCCCGCTGTTCATGCACAACGTGCGCGGGGTGCGCGATCTGGGACACAACCGCTCGCATTGGACGGTGGCCGGGCCCGCGGGGGCTTCGGTTCAATTTGAAGCATCCATCACGGATTTCGTGGAGAACCACCGGATCAGTTGGAAAACCGATGAACACTCAACCGTCGCAAGCGCAGGAACGGTCACCTTTGAGCCGCTCGATGAGAATACTACGCGTGTCATGATCGAGATGAGCTACAACCCCCCTGCCGGCGCGGTCGGACACGCGGTGGCCAAGCTGTTCGCAGCGGATCCCAAGACCGAGATGGATGAGGATCTGGTGCGGCTGAAGACGCTGATCGAAAAGGCGCGCTTTCCACACGATGCGGCTCAACATCTGGCGAGCACTGCATGAGGAGCAACCGTCGCTGACTCATGACTTTTGCGTAGCATGCGCCTCTCGCCCATGCATACCGAAACGGTTCACGCACATCAGCACCGGCGGCGTGATCAACTCGTGTTGCGTTAAGTCACGTTTCGAGCGGATGACGAACGTGCGCTCTTCGCCGGGGATGAGGGTGAGGAGATTCTCTTCCACCTCAGCATGTGGATCCAGGCGATCGACCTGAAGCAGGCAGTCACGCATGAGGACCTTCGGCCGGATCGTTAGACAGTGCTCGTCGCCCGTCCGGATCAGGTGCGCGTCGAAGTCTGCTTGCGGGTAATTAATCTCCTTGTCGGGCGCAAAAAACCACGTCGCGCGCGCTTCGAGACCCGCGTCGGCGACGATGAATTCCTTGGCGCGATCGTCCGGTTGAGCGACGGCGGTCGGAAGCACGCCGACGCGAACGTTGGTGCGCGGCGGGACGTCTATCGGGCGAGTGATGACGCCTTTGACCGTGCCGGTGAAGTCCAGCCGGTTGATGCGCACCTCCTCTTGCCAAAGCTCATCGCAGTCGTTGTTGGCGTAGAGCACAAGTGCATCACCTTCGATCTGGATCGTCAGCAGGCGCGGCGTGAAGAACCGGCGGGTGGCGTACCAGAGCGGCTTCTTCCGGCCGTCGCCGTCGATGCAGCTCCAGGTGGTCGCGCCAGGCCAGCAGTCGTTGAGCTGCCAGTAGAGCGTGCCCATGCAGATCGGCTGGCGCGAGCGGAACCATTCGACGCCTAGCGTGAGCGCGCGACATTGATTCACGCTAAGTAAGTAGTGGAGGTCGTCAAAGTTGACGGTGGATTTTTCGCGCGCCGAGTGCAGGGGACCTGCGCCGCACAGCGGAGGCTTTGCGTTGGGATCAGGGGGATCCAGCGCATTGAGAAGTGCCTGAGCGCCGGGCAGGTTGAAGTGCTTAATCAGGTGGCGAAGGTTTCGGCGGTCGCCGTCGTCCTGGGCGACGTTGCCTGACTTTTGGCGATGACGCATCTCGGGTGAGCCGAAATCCCGCGCTTCCGCCGGGACCATCGCAGCGATTGAGGCGTAGGTCGCGGGCCCCTGGAAGCCGAACTCCGAGCAAAAGCGCGGGGCGAAGTTGCGGTACGCCGTGTAGTCGTCTTTGAACCACGCTTCCCAGACGTGCTTGTTCCCGTGCGTGGAGAGGTTGGGGGCGAGGCCGTTGTCGACGTCTTCATCGCCGGACCATGGACTGGCCGCCCAGTAGGGGCGCGCGGGGTCCAGCTCCTTGAGCACGCGCGGGATCAGGTCCAGGTAATACCCTTTGCCCCAGCTCTTGCCGACGACATCGGGATGATCCTTCCAGCCCCAGTCTTTGTACGCCCAGATGTTCTCGTTGCACCCGTTCCAGATGGCCAGGCTGGGGTGATGGACCAGGCGGGCGACGTTATCCCGCACCTCGGCTTCCACTTCCTCAGCAAACTGTTCCTCGGCGTACATGGCACAGGCAAAGAGGAAGTCTTGCCAGACGAGGATGCCCATCTCATCGCACAGGTTGTAGAACTCGTCGGTCTCGAAGATGCCGCCGCCCCACACGCGGATCATGTTCGCCCCAGCGTCGACGGCCTGCTGCAACCGCTCCCGTACGCGCTGCGGATCAGTAGCACGATCGAGAAAGCAATCGTCGGGGATCCAGTTGAAGCCTTTGCAGAAGACCTCTCTGCCGTTGACCTTCAGCGCGAAGCGGGAGCCGGTGGGGTCGGGGGAGGTGTCGAGTTCAACGTCGCGGAGACCTATCCGCATGGTGCGCTCCTCCAAGTTGTGACCATAGCCATGCAGCGCGATCGACAACTCTTGCAGGGGCTGACTGCCGTGCCCATTGGGCCACCACAAGTGCGGCTTGTGAAACTCAAAGCGGATTCGAAATTGGTTCGGCTCGTCGAGAGCCTCCTGGGTGTTCACAAATCGGCGGCCGTCGGTGAGCCGAAGTTCCCCCGCGAGATGTGCAATCTCCGCAGACTCTGTTGCCCTCTCCACCCGCGCGCAAACATCCACCCGCATCAGATCATCATTTAGATGGGTCTGCTGGACTCCGAGACACGCTATCCGCATCCCGCTCCACCCCTCTAACTGGATCGCCTTCCAGATTCCACATGTGGGTAGCGCCGGGCCCCAGTCCCATCCAAAGTTGCAGGCCATCTTGCGGATCGAATTGAACGGGCCGCCGGCGCCATTGACATAGGGCCGCGGCTGTTCCGCCCGCATTTGCTCGGCGTATTTCACGGGCGAGGAGAAGGTGATCGTAAGCGTGTTCTGGCCTCGCTTCAGCATCGGCTTGATGTCGAAGCGATACGTGCGATGCATGTTCTGCGTGCGGGCGACCTCCGAGCCGTTAAGCGTGATCCTGGCAACGGTGTCAAGGCCGTCGCAGACCAGATCAACGCGCTCATGCGCAAACAGCGCATCCTCGGCCGTGAACGTCGTCTCATACCCCCAATCCGTCATCCCGATCCATCGGCACGCCAACTCGTTGAAAGACTGATAAGGATCCTCGATCACCCCCGCGCGCATCAGATCCGTATGCGCACAGCCCGGCACGCGAGCAGCAAAGCTCTTCCCGCGAACGCTGCTTGGCACCTCCGCCAAATCCCCCACCGCCCGAAGGGTCCAATTCTCCGCAAGCTGTTGCTTGTGCATGCGTCCACAACTACCCGAACCCCGCGCGATGCAACAGAGCTACCCCGCGGCACGGGTTTTCAACCCGTGCTCCGCGTCCGCATCGCGCTGTCGTCAGCGCCCGCCAAAGGTGCAATCTCTGCACCGTTGCCGACAATCCCCTCCCAATGACTTATCGCCTGATTCTTGTCCTGCTGTTCGCAATCGCGCTCCACGACCTCGCTGAAGCGCAAGATGATTTTTCTCTGTCAACAACCGCGCCTGCTCCCCAACCCGCACCCGCCGCCGAAGGTCCCGTGGTCGAAGCCGGCCTGGTCGAGACTTTCGCCGCGCGCTTCTCACCGCATGAGCCGATCTACTTCCTCTGGGGCCCCGACGATCCTCAGATCAAGTTCCAGTTCAGCCTCAAGTACCAGATCTTCAGCGCGAAAGGCTCCTGGGCGGAGGCGGCGCCGTTGATCTCTGGATTTCATCTGGCGTATTCGCAGACGTCGTTCTGGGACATCAACTCGGACTCGAGCCCGTTCTTCGACACGAGCTATCGGCCGGAGCTGTTGTATTTGTGGGAGCGGCCGAACACGCACTGGCTGCCGAACCAGTCGCGCTTCGACCTTCAGCTGGGTCTCCAGCATGAGTCGAACGGTCGCTCGGGCGGCACGTCGCGCAGCTACAACATTGCCTACGTGCGCCCGGTCTTCACCTTCGGCGACACAGGCAAGAGCGGGAACATCTTCCTGACGATCGCGCCGCGCATCTGGGCATACGTCGGCAGCGTGGAGGATAATCCCGACATGGCAGAATATCGCGGCCATGGCGATCTGCGCATCATTGTCGGCCAGCGCGACGGCTTGCAACTCGCCGCCATCGCACGCGTCGGCGACGACTGGGACCGGGGCAGCATCGAGCTCGACGCCAGCTACCCGCTGCACAAGTTCACCAAGGGCAACCTCGATTTGTATCTCTTCGCGCAATACTTCAACGGCTACAGCGAATCGCTGCTGGAGTACAACCAGAGCACATCGGCGTTCCGAGTCGGGATCGCTCTGGTGCGGTGAGCGCGATTATGGCGCTTGGGTCTCGACTCGAAAATCTCGCGACGGCCGGGTCGTCGGCTGCGGGATCGGCGTGAAACGCGGCGCCGGCTGCTCCAAAGAAGGCGAAGTCGCAGGCGGGTCCGATCGTGCCCCCGTGCTCAGGTACTTGCCGAACCATGCATCCGACTCGCGATAGATCAGCGGGTACGCCTTGTGCCACAGGTCGATGTGGGTGGCGTTGTCGACGACGATCAGCTTCGAATGATCCCTGGCAACCGCGTGCATGCGCTCACTGTTTGCGGGTGTGAGGAAGGTATCATTTTTGCCGTGGATGAGCAGCACCGGCGTCTTCATGTGCGCGATGGCCACATAAGGACTGGCCCGGTCGGTATCGAAGCCGGCAAACTTGCTCGCTTCGCTGACCGCGTCCTGGATGTCCTTAGCGCTGAACAGCTTTCGGTACTTGCCCAGCAGCGTGGGCGCCGTGTCGTGAGCCGCATGGCGCAGCGAATCGAACGGCTCCAGCGCGACAACCGCCTTGACGCGCGGATCAATGCCGGCCCAGCAGATGGCGCAGGCGGCGCCGTAAGAGCCGCCGAGGACGCCGACGTTGCCGATGATCAGCTTCTGACGCTCGAGCTCATCGAGCACTTGTACCAGATCGCGCGCTTCCACGGCGCCGTAGGTGATCTGCGTTCCCGTCGACCGGCCGTGCCCGCGAAGATCAACCATGATGACGCGGAATCCCGCAACGCGCAGCGTCGTTGCCCAGAACTGGTAAGGAATCCAT
>DASVUC010000112.1:0-33524 GCA_036387255.1 Tepidisphaeraceae bacterium
GAGAGGCGCTGGGCGGGGCGCTGCTGGCGCAGAAGGATTACGCGGGGGCGGAGAAGGTTTTTCGTGAGGACCTGGAGAAAAACCCGCGAAGCGGCCGCTCGCTGTGGGGATTGCTTGAGAGCCTGCGCGGATTGAAGCGGAACTACGAGGCGCAGTTCGTGGAGCTTCAATACCAGGACGCGTGGCAGCGGGCGGATCGTCCGGTTCGGCTGCGCGACTTGTGGTAAGCGCGTGGGCTTCGGGTACAACTGACTTTGCATGAAAAAGCTGATCGTTCTGGGCGCGTGCGCGGTGATGCTGCTGGCATCGGCGTTGCGCGCGGAGACGTCGCCGTTCAAGATCCGCGGGATCAAGGGGCTGTGGTGGGAGGGGATGGAGAACTATCGGCTGGCGCTGCCGTGGGCAGCTCAGCACAACATGAACTTTTTGATGTTCTGCTACACCTCGTTCCCCGCAAGCGGGAAGGATTGGCGGGCGGCGTACAGCGATGACGAGCTGCGCGATTTCGCGGAATTGGCCAAGCAGAGCGAGAAGCTGAAGGTGAATTTGTGCCTGTCATTTAATCCAGGCATTTGGAGCAAGCCGCCGCTGGTTTATTCGAATGAAGAGGATTTTGAGATTGCGCTGAAGAAAGTGCAGGCGGTGCATGCGCGGGGGATCAACTGGTTTGCGCTGTGTCTGGATGACATCGGGCGGAAGCTCGAGCCGGCGGATGAGCAGCAGTTCCAGACGCTGCAAAAGGCGCAGGGGCAGTTCGTGAATCGGCTGTGGGGGGTGATGAAGAACATGCAGCCGAAGCCGGTGCTGATTTTCTGTCCCAGCGCCTACACGACCCAAGACGCGGAGAAGCACCAGGACTACATCAAAACCGTCGGCGAGGAGATTGATCGCGAGGTGATGATGTTCTGGACGGGCCCGTTGGTGTGTTCGCCGACGATCACCGCGAGTGATGCGAAAAAGTTCGGCGGATGGATCAGGCGCAAGCCGGTGGTTTGGGATAACTATCCGGTGAACGACATGTTCCCGTGGCGGCCGCTGGTGGCGCCGGTGAAGGGACGATCGTCGGACCTGGCGAATGAAGTCGAGGGGGTGATGGCGAACCCGATGAAGCAGTGGCAGGCGTCGAAGCTGCCGCTGGCGACGCTGGCATCGTATCTCAATGATCCCGCACATTACAAAGCTTCCAACGCGATGGAGGCAGCGATCGCGGAATACCCCGCGGATGATCGGGAGGCGCTGTCGGCATTGATCAATGTGTACGGGACGGCGTTCCTGGGTGAGCGGAGTTATCCGCCGCAGCCGGGGAAGGTGACGGGGAATGCGGGGAAGTTTCAGCAGGCGCGGTATGAGAAGTTGAAGACGGCGCTGGGTGAAAACAAGAATCTGGCGCCGCTGTGGGCGGATATTCAGCCGACGCTGGATGAGGATCTGCGGAAGATTCGGAAGTGGACGCGGGATCGGAAGACGGAGTCGCCGCTCGTGGCGGATGGAGATGACTTCGCGGGCGGTGCTGGGGATGTGCATGGGTTTTCGAGATACGGCAAAGATGTGAACTACGTTTATGCGCAGGCGACGAAGCGGAGCGAGATGCACGCGACGTTTTATGCGCCGGCGGATTACAACGGCGCGGCGAAGCTGGTGGTGAGCGGGCGGGATGATGATTCGGGGAAGAAGCTGAAGATTCGGATTGCGGTGAATGAGAAGGTGGTGTTTGCGGGGGAATCGCCGTTTGAGTCTAAGGACTTTGTGACAAAGACGTTTGAGGTGAAGGGGGATGTAATTGAGGGTGGGGAGAATGTGGTGTCGATTCGGAATCTGGAGGCGAAGGGGACAATGGGGTCGCCACCCTGGTTTATGGTTTCGGAAGTGAAGATGGAGTTGGAAGAGAGGAAATGAGTCGCACGATCATGGGCGACTTCGCGACGATACTAAACGCGTTTTGGGAGAACGAGATTGTCATGCTGAGGTACGCCGAAGCATCTGGCACCGGATGACGATCCACCCAGATCCTTCGGAGTACCTCAGGATGACACTGACGCATCATCGAGCGGGTTCCAGTTGAAAACACGCATGGGCGGGACGCCCATGCTACGGGGGGAGAGAAGGAGAACGGGATGCTGGTGGCGCAATGGGAGAAGGTGGCGAAGCCGATTGTGGGGATGCTGCATTTGGGGGCGCTACCGGGGTCGCCGATGTATGGAGGATCGATGGGGAAGATCCGTGAGGTGTTGCTGAGCGACGCACAGAAGCTGGCGGAGGGGGGCGTGCACGGGCTGATGATGGAGAACTTTGGGGATACGCCCTTCTTTCCGGGTCGCGTGGGGGCGGAGACGGTGGCGCACATGACGGCGCTGGCGGCGGAAGTTCGGCGTGTGGCGCCGCACTTGCCGCTTGGGATCAATGTGCTGAGGAATGATGGATTGTCGGCACTGTCGATTGCGCATGCGGTGGGCGCTGAGTACATTCGGGTGAATGTGCTGTGCGCCGCTCGTCTGGCGGACCAGGGGATCCTGCATGGAATTGCGCACGATCTGCTGCGCCTGCGGGCGCAGCTTGGGGCGGAGAAGATTCGGATCTTCGCGGATGTGGACGTGAAGCATTCGGCGCCGCTGGCGCCGCGGCCGATCGTGGATGAGGTGGATGACACGATTGAGCGGGGGCTGGCGGATGCGCTGGTGGTTTCGGGGGCGGGGACGGGGAAGCCGGCGGATCCGTCGAAGCTGCGGGAGGTGAAGAGCGCGGCGGGGAAGACGCCGGTGTTTCTGGGGTCGGGGGTTTCACCCAAGACGATTGGGGCACTTTGGGATCAGGCCGATGGGTTTATCGTGGGGACGCATTTTAAGGTGGGTGGGAATGCTACCGATGTTGTGGATGTGGCGCGGGTGAGGGAGTTTATGAAGGGGTTGCCGGGGTAGTGCGCGGGTGGTTTCGCGCCCCGCAAGCGGGGCCGCTAAACGTATGGAAGCGCACTGATGATGACCAAGCAACTGATCGAGAAGGTGCAGGTGAAGATCGATCAGGGTGTCCTGGGACTGGGAATGCCTATAAGTTCTTCAATTGCAGTCGCTTACCTCCATCGACCCGTAAATCAATTTAGAAAACTTTGCGCTGCGGCGTGGCGTATAATGAGGGCTGAGGGGCGTTCGGACGGACGCGCGAGAGAAGCGAGGGAATCTGCACGTGAAAAAGAATGTGGCGTCGGCGGTGTTTGCGGCCGCGGTGATGGCGGGCGCAAGCTCGGCGCTGGCTCAGTTGCGCGTGGTGACGCTGAACGGGGCGAATTCGGCGGTGAATCCGACGGTGGGGAGTCCGCGTCGTGCGCCGATGCAGGCGATCCTCCAAGCGATCGGAACGACCGTTAGCCAAGACCCGACGCTGACGACGCCGATCAATACGGGGATTGCCAAGCCGATCGACGTGCTGTGCCTCCAGGAGGTGGAGTCGGCATCGACGACGTGTGCGGCGTACGCGGACATCCTCAACAGCATTTACGGCGGGAGCAACTACACGTGGGGGCCGATCAACGGAACTTCGACGGGATCGGGGACGCAGGGGATCGTTTACAACAAGAACTCGGTGAGCCTGGTCTCGACGGCGGCGATTGGGGTAGCGGACAGCGCGGGGCAGCCGCGGCAGGCGCTGCGGTATCAGTTGCGGCCGGTGGGGTATACGTCGTCGGCGGATGTTTACGCGTATAACTCGCACTACAAGTCAGCGAACGACACGACTTCGGCGGCGCGACGGAACGACGAGGCGCAGGCGATTCGCCTGAACGCCGATGCGCTGGGGCACTCGCTGGGTGATGTGAATCCGAACATCATCTACCTGGGCGACTTCAACGTGTACAAGAGCAGCGAGGCGATGTACCAGACGCTGCTCTCGGCGAGCACGCCGACGGGTGGGACCAACAGCGGCTGGGGGCAGGCGTTTGATCCGATCAACAAGCCGGGGACGTGGACGAACACTGCCAGCTTCACGAAGATTCACACACAAAGCCCGTATAGCGCGGCGGCGCGCGATGCGCTTCAGAGCGGGTTCTCGGGAACGACGGGCGGGATGGACGACCGCTTTGACTTTCAACTCGCCACCGCGAACCTGCTCGACGGCAAAGGGGTGGCCTACATCCCGGGGTCGTACCAGGCGTTTGGGAACAATGGCACGCACGGGTTGAACAACACGATCGATTCCGCGACGAACACGGCGCAGCCGGCGAACATCCTCCAGGACATGGCGGCGGTTCTGGATCACTTGCCCGTGGTGGCCGATTACCAGCTTCCGGCGCGGCTGGGCGTGACGGTGGATGCGGCGCCGGCGAAGATCATCGTGGGGGCGACGGCGACGGTTTCGGTGGCGGTGTCGAATACGGCGCCGGTGTCATACGCCAATGGCGCGGACACGCTTTCTTATAATCTGAGCACGACAGGGTCGCTTTCAGGGAGCGCCAGCGGGACGCGCGGCGCGCTGACGGCGGCGAACACTCACAGTGTGACGCTGAACTCGGCGACAGTCGGGAACAAGAGCGGCACGGTGAACGTGAGCAGTACCTCGCAGCAGGTGGCGAACAACAACTTCTCGCAGACGGTTCCGTACCAGGTGGTCGGCCATTCCAATGCGAGCTTCTCTTCGCTCAGCGACACGGATGCGACGTCGATTGATTTCGGGTATGTGCCGGTGGGATCGCCCTCGCGGAGCGGTGCGTTTGCGGTGCATGCGCTGCCGTCGTCGGCGGCAATGGCGGGGCTGGATCTGGATTCAATCACGAGCAGCGGCGACACCACGGCGCTGAGCACAACTGCCACCACGTTCACAAACATAGCTCAGGGGCAGCATCAGGATTATTTTGCGGCGCTGAACACGTCGCAGGCGGGGATTTTTTCCGCGACGCACACGCTGGCGGTATCGGATCAGGATTTGCCGGGTGCGATCACTGGCACGAGCCTGGTGCTGACGACGACGGCGCGGGTTTTTTCGCAGGCGAACTTTCCGGTCACGGGGTTCATGTATCTTCCGGCGGGAGAGGACCTGACGACGGGGCCGATGTCGATTGGCGCCGGGGTCACGCTGACGAAGACCGGGACGGCGAGCGTGCATGTGGATGGGGCGCAGTCGCACGGAGCAAATTCAACGCTCGCTTTCACGGGCGGCACTCTGGTGATGGACACCGATGCGGGCAGCGCGGGTAGCCTGCCGCTGGGGATCCATCTGACCAACAGCGGGACGACGGCGACGTTTAACGCGAGTCAGCATCTTCGATCGCTCTCGATCGGCTCCGGGACCCGTGCGAAGATGAGCGCAAGTGGCAACGCCAACGGCATCCTGCACGTGCAAAGCCTGTCGCTGGCGGCGAGCACCACACTGGATTTGACGGACAATGACCTGGTGGTGGAGAACGGGAACTTCTCGACGATCAGCAGCCTGGTGCTGCAAGGTTATCGCGATTCGGCGGATTCGCTGGCGACGGGAATTGTTTCATCCACCTCACAGACGTCGATCGGCGCGCCGATCCTGGCGGTGTTCGACAACACGATGCTCGCCACGGGCGATTGGCCCTTCGGGTCAGGCGAGAGCGTGGGCGCAAGTGCGGTGCTGGGAAAGTACACCTACCTGGGCGATGCAGATTTGAATGGCATGGTGACGCCGGATGATTACGGGGCGGTGGATTCGAACCTGGGCAATCACGTTGGAACGGCGCTCGAGAGCGGCGGGATGAACTGGTTTGCGGGGGATTGGAACCTGGACGGAGAGATCACGCCGGATGATTACGGCGCGATCGATGCGAACCTGGGGCTGGGGCAGAACAATCCGCTGGCGGCGCAGGGGATGGCGGCGCAAGGTGTGGCTGCGGTGCCGGAGCCTTGTGGCGCGGCGCTCGTCGCGGGAGCGGGTTTGGTGCTGGCGCGGCGGCGTCGTCAGGGGAGAGCGTAGAACCAGCGCTCGCTGCGCGGCAGCCAGTAGTGGTCGTAATTCAGCGAGAGCACGACACGGGATGATCGGCCGACGATGTTGTCCACCGGCACAAAGCCGATGTAGCGCGAGTCGGCGCTGTTGTCGCGGTTGTCGCCGAAGACGAGATAGTGGCTGGCAGGGACGGTGACGGGGCCGAAGTTCCGCATGGCGTTGACGGATGGGGTGGCCATGACGGGGTGGGATTGATTGTAGAGTTGCTCCATCGCGAGTTCATGAACGCTTCGCTCACCGGGCGGCACAGTCGTTCGTATCACGGGAGCGGGCGGGGCGTAGGTGGCGGGAACACCGTTGATGATCAAGCGGTCGTCGCGCAATTCGACGATGTCGCCGGGCTGGCCGATGATTCGCTTCACGAGGCGCACACCGTCTTTGGGAGAGTTGAAGATGACGATCTCACCGCGGGCGGGTACGTTCCAGCGGGCGAGGTGGTAGGTGGTGAAGGGGACCTTCAGGCCGTAGGCGAGCTTGTTTACCCAGATGCGGTCGCCTTCGAGGATGGTGGGCTTCATGGAGCCGGTGGGGACGGTGTTCCAGTCGGCAACGGCGGACTTGAAGGAGAATCCCACGAGCAGAACAAAGAGGATCGGGCGGATGTGATCGCGCCAGAGGCGGCGGAGGTGCTTGCGCTTCATGCTCAGTATCAGACGTGGCGGGCTCAGAAGTTTCGGGCGTCGACGCAAGTTGTTACTTCTTTTTCGTCGCCCAGACAAGGACGTTGACGGGCGTGGTGCCGCGGCCCTGGCCGTCGCCGTGCTGGATCGCGAGGTTGACGAGCTGCTTGGCTTGATCGACCGCTTCCACGAGGGTGAGGCGGTTGGCAAGGCCGGCGGTGATGGCTGCGCTGAAAGCGCAGCCGCTGCCGTGGGTTTTTTCCTTGGGGTGGGTGAGCATCGCGAGCTCGGTGAACTCGCGGCCGTCGAAGAGCAAATCGACCATCTCACCCCCCTGCTCGATGGCTTTGATGACGACGGCGCGGGCGCCCATGTCGACGATGCGCTTGGCGGCTTCTTTGGCGATGGAAAGGGAGGGCTCGATCTTTTCTGAGCCGGTGATGGCGGCGACCTCGCGCAGGTTGGGGGTCACAACCGTGGCAAGGGAGAAGAGCTTTTTGATGATCGACTTCATCACGTCGCGGGCGACGAGCTGATCGCCGCTCTTGGCAACGAGGACGGGGTCGCAGACGTAAGGGGTGAGCTTGCCGCGGTCGATGGCGTCCTCGACGACGCCGACCAGGGCTTCGCTCCCGAGCATGCCGGTCTTGCAGGCGTCGACGGCGATGTCGCCGACGACGCAGTCGATCTGCTGGCGGACGAGCTCGGGCTCGAGTTCGAGGACGGCTTTTACGCCGAGGGTGTTTTGGGCGGTAATGGCGGTAAGCGCGCTCATGCCATATACGCCGAGCATGGAGAACGTCTTGAGGTCGGCCTGGATGCCCGCCCCACCGGATGAGTCGGAGCCTGCGATGGTGAGCGCTGTCTTCATGTCGGGAATCTACTTTGCGCCGCAGGAAACCGCTAGCTGATGAAGTCTGACGCGATTGTTGCGAGCCAACCTGCGCCGGCGGATTTCGTACTACTGGTGTGAGACAACTTCTTTTCGTGCTGGGAGCGCTCGCCAGCCTGGTTGGCGGGCGCCTTTCGTTTGGGCAGACGACAAAACCGAGCTTGTGGACAACGAGGATGTACAGTTACACGCGGCCGGCAAAACTTGAGGTTCAGGAATCGACGCCGACGGCGGATCAGATCAACTTTTACGCGCGGCCACGGCAGCTGCGTGCGGGCGAGGCGAGCTTTGGCGCGGGAAGCGCGGTCGGTGCGCCCGTGCAGCCGGTGGAATTGGGGCCGGTGAATGTGGTTCGGCTGGCGTTCAAGGATCCGTCTGGTGCGACGGTGCCGACGCTGTTGTGCACGCCAAAGGGTCGCAACGCGCCGTTTCCGGTGGTGATCGCGGTGCACGGGCTGCACTCGAATAAGGCGCAGGTATGCGGACAGCTTGCGCCGTCGCTAGCGGCGAAGGGGTTCGCCGTGCTGTCGCCCGACATGCCGCTGCATGGGGAGCGGCCGGGGTCGCCGAGTGCACTGTTTTCGAAGAAGGATTGGCTGGGGGCAATCGCGGCGCATCATCAGGCGATTCTCAACATCCGACAGTCGATTGATCTGGCCGAGACGCGGAAGGAATTGGACACCTCCAGGGGCGTGATCCTCGCTGGTTATTCGATGGGTTCCTGGTTGAACAGCATTGTTGGACCGGCCGACGATCGGGTTCGGGCGATGGTGCTGATGGTCGGCGGGGCGACGGATTCGGGGCCGCTGGTGAAGGCGTTCCCGGCGCTGGCCGCGGCGGATCCGACGCAGGTGCTGCCGCACTTCAAGGGGCGTCCGCTGCTGCTGCTCAACGGCCGATACGACACGACCGTCACCGAAGACATGGCTGAGCGACTGCTGGCGTGCGCGCCGGAGCCTAAAGAACACCGGTGGTATGAATGCGGGCATCGGCTGTCGGACGAGGCGTACGAAGATGCCGCGAGCTGGATTGCCAAGACTTGGCGCACTCTAGCGCGCGGGACGGATTAACGGCAACTTCACCCTTGATTCGGCGTCCATCGGATGAGCGGCCCCGCCTGCGGGGCGCGAGCGCGACCAAATAATGATCGCGCTCGCGAAAGAGTGGACACCTACGATAATTGCACCATGGCGTCGAAGTTTTCTCTTCCGCCGCTCTCACCCAGTAAAGATCCGGCTGATTATCCCTACTTCAAAGGCGGCATTTCGCGTTTGGTCTGGCGGATTTACACGCAGCGCCTGACGCCGGCCGGTCGCTGGTTTGCTATCGCCACCGCGATCTTTGGCGCCTACGGCGGCGCGACGCTTCAGCTTCAGGGGTACGTGATCGCAACCTATGCCGGCGCGCTGTGGCTGGTGGCGCTGGTGGCGATGGTGATGTACCGCCCCCGCGTGGATCTGAAGGCCCGTCTGGCCCCGCGCGTGTGCGCGGGGCAAACCCTCCCCGTCGACGTCACAATTGAACAGCTTTCGCCACTCAGGGGCGCTGACCTGATCGTCCTCCCCCACCGTTTGCCCATTGGTATTGAAGCCGTCCCCGACCATGGCTTGCCCCTCCGCGACCTCGCGCAGAGCGAGCGCGCGATCGCGCGCGTGGGCCTGAAGTGCGAGCAGCGCGGCGCTTACACCCTCCGCGGATTTCGGGTTGAAACGCATTTTCCCTTTAACCTGCTGCGCACCCGCCGAACGTTTATTCAGGATCATCCGCTGCTCGTGTACCCGAGGTTTGCGCCGCTGTCGCGCCTGAACCTGCCGACGGGACGGCGCTATCAACCGGGCGGCGTGGCGCTGGCATCAGAGCTGGGTGAAAGCTTCGAATATCTCGGCAACCGCGAGTTCCGCGAAGGCGACAGCGTGCGCGATATCGACTGGCGAGCGACGGCGCGCATGCAGCGCCCGATCGTGCGCGAGTGGGTGGAGGAATTCATGCTGCGCGTGGCGGTCGTGCTCGACACGCACATCCCGGAAGATCCGGCGAAGACCACGCGACTGAACCGAGTGCTGGCGGTGCTGAACCCGGAGCCCCGAATTCCTGATCCGGCGTTCGAGCGCGCGGTGTCGATTTCGGCATCCGTATCGGATTACATGGCCCGGCAGGATTACCTTGTCGACATCTTCGCCGCAGGTCCGAACCTGTATCATCTCACCGCCGGCCGCTCGCTGGCGTATCTCGACCAGATTCTCGACATCCTGGCTGTGGTTGATTCAACCGAGCAGGAACCGTTTGCGACGATTGAGCCGCAGATCGGAGAAATTCTTTCCCGCATCTCGACGGTGATCTGCGTGTTCCTGGATTACAACGCGACGCGCCAGGCGTTCATCGAGCGCATGCTTCAGCAAGGCGTGGCCGTGAAGGTGATCATCGTGCGCGATGGCAAGTGCACGCTTGATCCCACGCAGGCGCCGGACGGGGTGGGGCAGATTGTTACGGTGGATGCGGAGATGTTCGCCAAGGGGGTGGATGAGCTGTGACCACAACGACAGAGAGACAACATCTGCCCTGGCCGTTCGCGGTGAGCTTCCTGATTGCGACGCTGGCGGTGCTGATCAGCAGCAAGAACTTCGCGCAGCTCCTTCCGCTGGTGGTTTGCTTCGGCTTGTCGTACGTGATTCCGCTGCGGATGCCGGACAACAAGGTGCTGACGTGGACGCTGCGGGCGCTCATCTGGACGCTGCTGATCACTTTCGGCCCGCGCCGGCATAGCTCAATGGCGTCGGTGCTGTATGAGCCGGATTACGTGTATCTCGCCGGCGTGCTTTGCGTATCCGAGTTCACGCTGCGCAGCTGGATTGAAGCGCCGCGCGGCCCGAACCGCACGGAGGCTTTCCTGCTGACGGCGCTGATCTTCGCCACCGCCACGAACACGTACGAGACGCTGCACATCAACGTGCTTTCGCCGTTGTACATCGTGTCGCTGATCTTCATGTTCCGCGCCTTTTCCCGTCGAGAACAGCTGCCGACGCCCCACCTGAAGCGATTGATCGGCATGCGGGCCCTGGCGGCGCTGCTGGCGATGGCGATGGCGGCGACTGCGATTTTCACCGTCCGAAAGTTTGAGAACCAGATCACCTATTGGGCAGTGCATCTGGCGCGAAACCGGCATCAGCGCGCTGTGGAAGTCGGCTTGAACAGTTCGCCTCGCCTGCAAGCGGTGTTCAATCCGGCGCAGTCGCTGGCGCGGGTGCTGCTGATCGATGGCCCGCCTTCGGAGCGGCACCTGCGCGCGATGGCGTTCACGCGCTACGAAGGCCGACGCTGGGGCAACTTCACCGGCGAGCGGTCGCTGGAGACGGTGGACCTGTCCGGCTTTCCGGTGCCGGAGAATTCGCGCGAGCTGACCATCACGCGGCTCACCAACACATTGGCGTGGCTTCCGGTTCCGCTGACGACCGCGCGCGTGCAGATGGAGGGAGAGATGCACGGCGACGACCTGGGGGTCCTCAACACCCCGGAAGCCGAAGCCGGCTCTGTCTACACCGCCACGGTCGCGACGAGCGACACCTTCCAGGGTCCGCTTTGCAGGCCGCCGGCGCAGGACAACATGGAACAACTGCTCAGTGTTCCAGACGAGATCGATCGGCGCGTGATCGATCTGGCGCAGCGCGTGGGCGGGAGTGACGATCCGCTGACGCGCGTGCGGAAGCTTGAGATGTATCTGCGCTCCACGCACCAGTACAGCCTTGTTTATGACCCGGGAAAGACGGAACCGCTGAGCGATTTCATCCTCAACAACCGCGCGGCTCACTGCCAGTATTTCGCCAGCGCGATGGTGATGCTGTCGCGCGCGGCGGGTGTTCCGGCGCGGCTGGTGACGGGTTACTACGCGCACGAGCGGTACACGCAGAACCAGATGGTAGTGCGCGATCGAGATGCGCACGCGTGGGCGGAATGTTTCATCCCCAAGCTGGGCTGGATCACGATGGACGCCACGCCTTCGTCGGGCCGGCCGGATCAACTGTTCCCCGAGCCGTCGGCCTGGCGAAGGCTGTGGGAGCGGATCCAAGATGTGCCGGCGCGCGTTCGCGCGTGGTTCAGCAACCTGTCCCGGCAGACGGTGCTGACGGTGGTATTCTCATTTTCTGCACTGGCGCTGACAGTGGCGGGTATACGGTCGCTGATTTTGAGGCTTCGCGGGCCGCGAACGGCGCCGGTTCGAACCTACGCGCCGCCGACGGTTGAGCTTCAGGCGGCGGCCCGACGTTTCGAGAAGGTGCTGAGCGCGCGGGCGGTTCCTTGTCCCCCGGACCGCACTTGGCGCGATCATCTGCGGGAGCCGAAAGCGGCAGCGGCGCTTGATCAAACGGCGGCGCGACAATTCATCGACACCTACAACGCGGCCCGCTTCGGCGAAACCTCGGACAACCCCGGCGCCGAACTCGACGATCTTCTCAAGCAACTGGAACAACCCACCTGAGGACGCGCATGCACGCCACCAATATTCCCAGCTTTCCCGCGGCGGTTCAGAGCCTGGAGAACAACCTGGCCTCGGTCATCAAGGGCAAGCCTGAAGCGATTCGCCTGCTCCTGGTTTCGCTGCTGGCGGGTGGGCATGCGCTGCTGGAGGACGTGCCGGGAACCGGGAAGACAACGCTGGCCAAGTCGCTGGCGCGGTCGATCAGTGGGATCTTCCGGCGCGTGCAGTTCACGCCGGACCTGCTGCCGGCGGACATCACGGGGAGCTCGTTCTATAAGCCGCAGGATGGTAGTTTTGAGTTTCGCGAAGGGCCGGTATTCGCCAACGTGCTGCTGGCGGATGAGATCAATCGCACCAGCCCCCGCACGCAGTCGGCGCTGCTGGAGACGATGAGCGAGGGGCAAGTGACGGTGGATGGAAAGCGGCGGGATCTGCCTAAGCCCTTCTTCGTCGTCGCGACGCAGAACCCTTCGGAGTATCACGGCACATACCCGCTGCCGGAGGCGCAGCTGGACCGCTTTGCGCTGAAGATCGCAATTGGATATCCGGATCACGCGGCGGAACTGGAAGTGCTCGAGACGCACCAGATGCACAACCCGTATCACGAGCTTAAGCCGATTGTGTCGACGGATCAGATCCTGGCGATGCAGGAACAGGTGAAAGAGGTGAAGGTGGACGCGGCGGTGTCGGATTACATCATCCGGCTGGTGGCTTCGACGCGGACGGACCCGCGGCTGCGGCTGGGCATTTCGCCGCGCGGGTCGCTTTCGCTTTATCGAACGTCGCAGGTGCTGGCGCTGATGAATGAAAGGTCGTTCGTTACGCCGGATGACGTGCGGACGCTGGCGCCAGCGGTGCTCGCGCACCGGATCGTGCTGGACACGAAGGCGAAATACTCGGGGCAGCGGAATGAACAGATCATAGAAGATGCGCTCAAACAGACCCCCGTCCCCCGCTGATGCTCTCGATTAATAAGCCGCGTCGGAAGATTTCGGAAGCAGCCGACACCGCGTGGCGACGCCAAACCTGACCCCGCTTGGCACCTCCTTTGCTGATCATTGTTCAACCGCAGGCACCGCGACACGGTGGTGCGGCAGGCTCAGCAAAGGAGTGTTATGGTCGCACCCTCACGCCCTTCCGGGCGACAATCCGACCCGCTTTCCATCCTGCAAGGCGGCCTTTCGGGCACCAGGCGCATGCTTCGGGAACGCGGTGAGAACATGGTCAATCAGAAGAAGCGCGATGCCGCCAGGGAAATCGCGGCCGTGGGGGCAGCCATCCGCCGAGCGGCGGAAAAGCTTGAGGACAGCAGCAGCGGTGTGCTGGTGAACTACTTCCAGAACGCTGCGGAGAAGATTGACAGCGCCGCCCGCTACATTGATGAGCGCGAGCTTAATGAGGTGGCCGAGGATGTCACCACCTTTGTGCGCAAGCGTCCGGCTATCGCGGCCAGCGCGTTGCTGATCGCGGGCCTGGCTGCGGGTCGCTTTCTGAAAGCAACCAAACCCCGCAGCCGCCAACGCAACACCTAATTCAACCTACAACGGAGACCAGCCATGGCACGAAACAGCTCATCCAATCGCGGCAGTTCGAAGCGCAACGCGTCGACTCAGCGTCCCGGTCAAACCGAGAACCAAAGCCGCAGCGACAATGCCCACCAAGGCTCTCGCAACGGCGCCGCCCGCTCGCGAAGTCGTTCGTCCTCTTCGCGAAAAGGCCAGTCGCAGGGTGGACAGCGCGGCAAATCGCAGCAGCTTCTCCGGCCGGAGGATGTGAAGCCTTATGAGTATCCGCAGCGCGAGAATGCGAAATCTTTCGCCGGCCGCGCGGTGGAAACCGTCACGGAACATCCGGTTCCCGCGATTCTCATCGGCGCGGGCCTGACCTGGCTGCTGATGGAATCGTCGAGTATGCGAAAGGTCGAACAGCGCCTTTACAACCAGGGGAAGGAGCTGCTCGGCGGGGTCGGTGAAACGCTTTCTGATTACGCCGACACCGCACGCGAAGCGCTCTCCGGCGCGGCGGAATATGTTGGCGAAACGCTCGCTCCTGCCGCGGAGCTTCCATCGCGACTCGGGGAATATGCCACCGAAGGCGTCAGCTCCGTCGGCAACGCCCTGAGCGAAGGCGCATCGGCTGTCGGTCATGGGGTCGAAGCCGGTTACGAGTACACGCGCGATGCGATCGCCGATGTGTTTGAACGTCATCCGGTCGCCTCATGTGCCGCAATTCTGGCCGCGGGCGTTGCAGCAGGGATGCTGCTGCCCGGGACGGTGCGCGAGAATAAGTGGATGGGGCGGACCAGCGAAGCCCTCAGCCGCAACGTGCGGGAAAAAGGCGCCGAGCTGCTCGAGCAGGGAAGATCTTTCGCCAGCACGGCCGCCCAATCCGTCACGCGCGCGGTCGGACTGGCTGGTGGTGAATCCCAATCGAACAACCGCCGCTCCAACCGCGGCGGCAATCGCTCCAAGCGTTCGTGAAAATGAGTCGCTTCCTCCCTCTCCCGTCATTGGGAGAGGGAGCCGTTCAGCATCAACATTATTCGCTCAGAGTGTCGCACATGCTTCCCTTAGCCGGTAAAGACTTTCCAACCTCCGCCGAAGAACTGACCGAAGCGATCAACGAAGCGCTTTCCGACGTGTTCACGCTGAAAGGCAAGAACGCCGGCGCATCGCTTGACGGCGGTAGGTTCCCCAACATCAAGACCGTGAGCATCGACCTGGATGATGCATCTGTCAGCGCAACCAAACCTCCGCCAAAACCGATCGGCACAGGAAAGCGCAAACCGGGGCCGAAGGTGGAGACGCTGGATCTTTCCGCACAGCCGATCCATTATGAGAAGGCGAAGCTCAACCTGAAGGTGAACGCGAAGGGGCTTCAGTTCGAGTTCGATCGAGACAAGAAAGGGAAGCCCGTCCTGGTTCTGACGGACGCGAAGACCGGCAAGGTTGATGCGCGGATCAGCAAGGCGGACATCGAGTTCCTCGTGACCGAAGCCGCCACGCTCGCGGCGAAAGAGCAAGGCATCACGGTGCAGGACCTGGAGCTGAACCTACAGTCCAACGGCCCGCGCTCCATCGCCGCCGATGTGCGCGTCAAGGCGAAGAAGCTGATGATGTCGGGCGTGATCCACATCACCGGCAACCTCGACATCGACGATGAGCTCAACGCCACGGTGACGAATCTCCAGTGTAGCGGCGAAGGCATGATCGGCTCCGCCGCGGCGGGGATCGTGCAGAAGAAGATCAAACCCTACAACGGCACCACGATCCCGCTGATGACCTTCTCGCTGGGCGACCTCACCCTGCGCGATCTGAAGATCGACTTGAAGAAAGATCTTCACGTCACTGCCAACTTCGGAACCGCCTGATCCTTACCTGGTGCTTCGTCCCCGGTGAACGCACCGGGGGTGCCCACTCGTCGCCCGAACATATCCGGTCCTGCACACTCTGGTGGATGATCTGTCTCCTCAGGGCGCGCGCCCATGCGTCTGCCGTCGCTTGCCCTATAATCGCGTCCCCGTGGAACACCGTCGGATCCAGCAACTCCCGCCTTCGCTCGTCAACCGCATCGCCGCCGGCGAGGTGATTGAGCGACCGGCCTCCGTTGTCAAAGAGCTTGTTGAAAATTCAATAGACGCCGGCGCCACGAGCATCGTCATTGAAGTTGAAGACGGCGGGCGGGAGCTGATCCGCATCATCGACGATGGGCGGGGCATTGCCGCCGAGGATCTCCCACTCGCCTTCGCATCCCACGCGACGAGCAAACTTTCTTCAGACGAGGATTTGTTCAACATCCACACGATGGGTTTCCGAGGCGAAGCCCTCGCTTCCGTCGGCTCGGTCTCGCACGCGCGGATCCTCACGCGAACGGGCGATTCGGATCACGCGTATGAAGTGCAAAATCACGGCGGCGCCATCTCCACGCCTCAAGCGGCCGCGGGAAATGCGGGAACCACGATCGAGGTGCGCAACCTGTTCTTCAACGTTCCGGCGCGGCGCAAGTTCCTCAAGGGGACGCAGACGGAATATGGGCACATCGCGGAGATGGTCCTGCGCTTGGCGCTGCCGCACCCGAACGTGAGTTTCAAGCTTCGACACAATAACCGCACCACGCTGGATCTTCCGGCAACGACGGCGGAAGAGCGCATCCTTCAGGCCTGGCCGGATGATTTCCGGGAGCAGCGCCTGCCGATCGAGACGCGCGATGCCGAACTGCGCCTGCGCGGGATCATTGGGCTGCCGGAACTGGCGCGGCCTACCGCCAAGCACCAGTATCTGTATTTGAACGGCCGGCATATTCGCGATCGCTTTATTCAGCATGCGCTGCGGGAAGCGTATCGGGGGTTGACCGAACCAGGACGGCACCCGGCGGCGGTGCTGCTGATCGAAATTCCGCCGCAGGATGTGGATGTCAACGTTCACCCGACCAAGTCCGAAGTGCGCTTTCGCGACGGGGGACGAATCCACGGCCTGGTCCTCTCCAGCATCCGCGAGAAGCTCCTCGGCTCCGATCTCACCCCCAGCGCCATTCCCATGCGCGCTGGCGACGAGGATCAGCCGCGTCCCGACCTGCGCGAAAAGCTTGCCAGCTTCTTTCGAGCCATTCCTCCCGAAGCACTGCAATCCGCACCAACGGCATCGCCGGCCGAACAGTGGTCCCTCCACACGCCACCCACGCAGCAACGGATACCCATCTCCGAAACGTCGCAACATGGAGGCGCGACGCCTGCGTCGCCCTCTTCCGCTCCACCTGCAAATGCCATGGGAGGCCGATCAGACCCCGCCGATGCAATTGCAGATCCGCAATTGGAACGTTCAGATTCTTCCCCTCCTGCCGGCCGTCCCGATCTCGCCCCACTCCCGAAGTCCGCTCTCCAGCTTCACAACAGCTACCTCGTCACCCAATCCGAGGACGGGCTGATCATCATCGACCAGCACGCGCTGCACGAGCGGATCATGTACGAGGACCTGCTCGCCCGCCTCTCGCGCGGCACGCTTGAATCTCAGCGCCTGCTCATCCCGGAAACCCTCCCCGGCAGCTCATCACAGATCGCGCTGCTCGATCACATTCAGCCGCTGCTGGCTCGCCTGGGCATCGAAGTTTCCTCCTTCGGCCCCGGCACCCTCGCCGTCCACGCCTTCCCCAGCTTCCTCGAAAAACTGGGACCCGCGCAGTTCGTCGCGGACCTCCTCGAGCGCGGTGAACAGGAACTGCTGGATCTCACGGAAGAAGAACTCCTTCACGAGATCCTCGACATGATGGCGTGTAAAGCCGCCATCAAAGCCGGCGACCCGCTCACGCCGCAGGAAATTGAGGCCCTGCTCGCGCGCAAGGAGCTCGTCGAACGCTCCAGCAACTGCCCGCACGGCCGCCCCACCACGCTGCGCCTCACGCTTCGGGATCTCGAAAAGCAGTTTAAGCGGACGGGATTCTAGAGATGCCACGTCGCTGGCGTCGCGTGGCGTCTCACCTATGTCCTCACAGCATGCCAGCGCAGGCGATCGCCGGAATGCCTACACCGTTTCCGGCGGCGACAGCAGCTTGAGTCCCACCACGCCCATGATGATCAATACCAGACACATGATGCGCGCAAGGTTGCCCGGCTCTTTGAAGAGGAAGATTCCCAGTATTGCCGTCCCCGCCGCCCCCAGACCGGTCCACACCGCGTAAGCTGTTCCGATCGGAATTCCTTTGCTCGTCGCGAGGCTCAGCAGCGCGAACGAGATCAGCATCGTGAGCATCGTCAGCGCGACGACGAAGTAATGTTGCTTGAACCCGTTGGTGTATTTGAATCCCAACGGCCAGGCCATCTCACACACGGCAGCAAGCAGGAGAAACACCCAGGGCATATCCATCCTCCGCAAGAAGAGCCGCAGGATAGACGCCGTGAGTGGTGGGGAGAAGAGATGCCGTGATGCGCTACAGCCGCCGGATCCGGCGACCGAGCATCGCCAGCGCCGCGAACGAGAGCAATGCGACGCTCGCCGGCTCCGGCAGAGCGACCCAGGTGCGGAAACCGCTGTCGCGATCGGACATGATTGAGAAGCTGGATGAACTGGCGGGCTTCCACAGCGCGGTCCCGCCGCCGTAGAGGTCCAGGTTCTGACTGCTCCAGGTGTACCAGTCGGGGCTGGGGGCGGCGCTGGAGGCGACGATCGCCACCTGCTCGCCGCTGGCCACGGGAATCTCGTTGTTCAGCAGCGAGATGGTTGCCGTGAATCCGCTCGCCACGTTGCCTGGCGCGGCGGGAATTGCCGACGCATCGATGACCGCCATATACAGCAGACCTCCGGCCGAGAGATCTGGTTTGCCACTGATTACCTTGCGCAGCGCGACTTGCAGCGGCTGGGTCGTGTTGACGCTTCGGCTGATTTGCAGATCGACCTGCGTCAGCACCCCGCCGCGGGCGCAGGTGAAGGTCTCGCCCCACGACTGATTCGCGCTGACCGCGTATGTCACGATGGAATTGTTGATTGGGGCGGCGAGGTATTCCTGATCCACTTCTGCTGGCCCGAATGCCGCCGCACCCATCGGGATGCTGAGCAAAATGCCCGCCACAATCGGCAGAATCCGCTGCCGAATCAACCCGCTGCGTGCACTCATGGCGCTCACTCCTCTCCCGCCCGCGGCCGCATCATACGGGGCGATCGTACTTGAACAAGCAAAAATCTGAACTGGCAAGCCGGGCAAGGTGTAACGGTAATCCCCATTGCTCGTTTGAGCACCGGAAAGCACAATCCCGCCCATGCGCTACTTGAACTGGATCGGCTACCTGGCCATTCCCGTCGCGTTCCTCCTTCACTACTTCATCGGGAAGGGACAGAACTGGGAACCTGCCGCGACATTCATCGCGGCGGCACTGGGCGTAATTCCGCTGGCGCACCTGATGGGCGAGGCGACCGAGCATCTGTCGGAGCGCACGGGTCCGACATGGGGTGGACTGCTCAACGCGACTTTCGGAAACGCAGCGGAACTCATCATCGCCATCATCGCGCTCAGCAAGGGCTTGAACGAGATCGTCAAAGCCAGCCTGACCGGCTCGATCATCGGTAACCTCCTGCTCGTTGGCGGCGCCGCCATGGTCGCCGGCGGTTGGAAACGCGAGCAGCAGACCTTCAACCCCAAAGCCGCCGAAACCAATTCAGGCCTGCTCGCGCTTTCTGTGGCGATGCTGATCGTCCCTGCGATCTTTCATTTCACCGCGGAAGCGCGGCATGACGTTGCGATCCACGAGCACGAGCACTCCGTGTCGATGGGAACCAGCTTCGTGCTGCTCATCGTGTACGGCCTGGGCTTGCTCTTCACGCTGCGCACGCACAAGCACATCCTCTCGCCGCAGCCGGCGCAATCGGAAGAAGATCGCCCGGGCATTTCCGCCCTGCACCCGGCGTGGTCGGTCGGCAGGAGCATCCTGATGCTTCTGCTGGCATCGGCGGGTGTGGCGATCGTCGCCGAGCTCCTCGTTGGCTCCGCCGAGCACATGGCGCAGTCGCTCGGTTGGAACCACGTCTTCGTCGGTGTGATCCTGCTGGCGATCATCGGTAACGCCGCCGAGCACTCGACGGCGCTGCTCCTGGCGATGCGCGATGACATGGACACGGCGATGACCATCACCTTCCAAAGCTCGATCCAGATCGCGCTGTTCGTGACGCCTTTGCTCGTGCTGCTGAGCGCCGTGATGGTGGCGATGGGCGCCCACAATGCGCATCACCTCGACCTTGTCTTCAGCCCGATGGAGGTTGTCGCGGTGATGGTCAGTGTCCTGATCGTGATCGTGCTGGCGATCAACGGGGAATCGAACTGGCTTGAGGGAGCACTGCTTTTGGCGCTTTATGCGATTCTGGGAATCGCCTTCTTTTATATCCCGACCGGCTCGCCGCACGAGTAGGATGTACGCATGGCCAGCGAGCGGGAAATCGCCCGGCGAACCGCAAACGCAGTTGAAGTGGTGAGCCAGCCGGTGCGGCTGCGTTTTCGGCTGGAGGATCTGCCGTGCGCTGACGCTCACCTGCTGCGGGTTGTCTACACATGCAGCGCGAGCGTGCTGGAGAAGCCGATTGAACGGCGGGCGTTTGTGGAGACGTTCCTGACCGCGCAAGCCGCGGTTACGGTCGATGATCTGGTGGAACACTTTTCTCCCGCCTTGCGACGGGCTGCGGAGAAGTTAACGGCGACGCAACCGGCGCACGCTTGGCTTGACGGCGCATCCCGCGATCTTCTTCTCAACGCGCTCCGCGGAGCGGCGACGCCCATCGAGTTCGATTCCGGCCTGAAGCTCATGGCTCCGTTCGACTTGGTGGTTGAAAGCGATTCCTTCCAGCAGGAGCGACTTGAAAGTGCGCGGCGGCAAGCCGCCGAGCGCCGGGCCGCTGAGCAGGTTCAGCACGTTCAGCGGGCGACAGAAATGTTGAAGCAGTTCACGGCGCTTCGGCAAGCGGCGCCCGAACTCTCGGCCGGGGCGATCCTTCAGCAACTGAACGCGGCCGATCGGCCGGACATGTACCAGGCGCTGCTCCTGGCAGGAGAGCAGTCTCCCGGATCGGCGCTCTGGGCCGTCTCGGGCGATGAACTGCTTGCAATCGATCCTTTGACGACGCCTCCCAGGATCGAGCGCATTCCGCTGCCGGGTGGTCCTTTTCGCAGCGTGCACGTCGACGAAATCGACGAGAAACGCGTGCTTCTCCTGGGCGGCCGCGATCGGGTGACCGTCGTCAATCCCGAAACGAAAGCCGGCGAGGCGAGGGTCGCAAGCGACGCCGCCAGCGCGCATCTAGGCTTCAACAAAGTGGCACATCACTCGGGCCGATTGTGGGCCACGCACGGCGAGCTGGGCGTTCGCGCGTGGAACCCCGACGGGTCGCTTCACGCCGCCCTCCCTATCGACGCCCTCCCCCGCGCCACGTTTTTTCGCAGCCACGCTCGGATCAGCGGCTCCATTCAAACCATCACCGCCTCGACCGCAACGTCCGCCCCCGCCGGCCCGCGCAACATTACGTCGGTGGACCGGTCGCGCCTGCTCCTCAGCATCGGCAACCGGATCGCAATCGTTGATTCGGAATCGCTCACCATCTCCCCCGCACCGGGCGAAGACGTGCAAGCTGAGGTCCTCGCCATCTTCACCGACCGCGCCCGCGTACTGGTCATCTACGACAACGGCACCATCCATATCCTCGATCCGCGCACCCTGCACCGCGTGCGGGAGCTCCCCCGAGCCGGCGCCGTCCGTGCCGCGGCACCGCTTCCGTGGATGGGCGATACGCGAATCCTCCTCGCCGGCGACGACGGCTGCATCGACTGCATCGGCCTCGACGACGCGGTTATCACCGAATACCGCAGCAGCTATCGCGACGTGCGCGAACTGGCCGCCAGCGAAACAACTGTTGCCGCCATCACCGCGGATCGCAGCCGGCTCGTCCTCTGGCACAGTTGGGACGGCTCCCAGCCCTTCGCGGAAATCAACCTCAGCGCCCTCACCCGCCGCCGGGTCGGCGACATCTGTTTTGGATGATTGAGCGTCCCGCCGCCGCCTCGCTGCGGCTCGCCCGTGGTTGAACTACAATCCATCGCGTGAGTTATTTCCCTCCTGATTCCATGATCTGGCGGATCATCCGCCACCGAGCCAACCTGCTCCACGGCCCGGCGGCGGCGGTGCTTCAGGTGGCTCATCCACGCATCGGGCTGGGGGTGTACGATCACTCCGATTTTCAATCCGATCCCACCGCCCGGCTGCACCGCACGCTCGATACCGTCTACACGATGGTCTTTGATACCGTCGATCGCGCCGACGTTGCAGCGGGCGCCATCGAAAAGCTGCACGACCGCGTGCGAGGTGATGCCGCCTCCCGCGCGGTATCCGGCCCCGCGTATTACTCCGCGTTTGAGATGGATCTGCTGATGTGGGTTCTCGCCACCCTCGTCGTCGCCGCCCTAGACGGCTATGAACGCGCCGCCGATAAGCTCACCGGCGATGAGAAAGAACGCTTCTACCAGGACATGCGAAAGCTCGGCACCTTCTTCAGACTCCCCTGCACCTACGGACCGCAAACCTACAGCCATTTCGTGCTCTACTGGAATCAGCACATCCACGACCCGCTCCTCGCATCGCATCCGATTTGCCGCGAGATCGCTCAAGCCGTCGCCCGTCCGCGCCGGCCGTGGTTTCTCTACGTCGCGACGCTTCCCATCCAATTCATCTACTCTGAGATTCTTCCCCTTCACCTACGCGAGCCGTTAGGATTTCGCTCCACCGTTTTCAGCCGCGCGATGCTGTGCGCGACGACGGTGTTGCTGAGAATCCTCAATCGTTTCGCGCCAGATTCGATTCGGTACGTTCCCCACTACCGCCATGCGCTGAA
Source organism: Tepidisphaeraceae bacterium (assembly GCA_036387255.1). Taxonomy (GTDB): domain Bacteria; phylum Planctomycetota; class Phycisphaerae; order Tepidisphaerales; family Tepidisphaeraceae; genus DASVUC01. The sequence continues at coordinate 22,303 of DASVUC010000112.1, forward strand.
GCGCATGGGCGCGGAACAAGCCGGCGCCACTAGACTTTCTGCAACCGGCTGAGCCGGACGATCCCGCTGCTCTCCGCCTGCGCGAGCCAGCCCGCCGGGACGAACGTCGTCGCTTCCGGGTCGATCAGAATGACCGGCCCGGGCGTCGGTCCGATGGTCAAAAGTTCGGCACGGCGGAGCACGCCCGCCTGCACGGTCTCGCCGCGGGCATCGATGATCCTGGTGATCCGCACGTGTCCGTACGCAGGCGCTTGCGGCTTCATCTCCGGAAGCTGGACCTGCGCCGCCCGCCCGATCTTCCGCAGGCGCAACGTGACGATCTCGATCGGCCGGTTCCGCGGCGGCCGACCGTAGAGCTGCCGATAGGCCGTGTAAAATCGCCGGGAAATATCTGCGATCGCCAGCTCATGCACCTCGATCTTGATCTCGTGCGACTGGCCCTTGAAGCGCACATCAGCGAAGTAGTGCGTGCTCGCGGTGTCCGCATCGTCCATCGCGCAAGTGCCTGACAGGCTCGCATATTCCGCCTCCAGGTCATGATCGCTCAGCGTCGCCGCCTGGTTCACCACCGTCCGCGACACATCCGCCTGCGGCGGGGCCACGATCATTCCCAGCGCCGAGAGCACCCCGCTGTAAGGCGGAATCAGCACCCGCGGAATCTGAAGCGCATCGGCCAGTGCACAAGCATGCAAGCCGCCCGCGCCGCCGAAACTGACGAGAGTGAAGTTCCGCGGATCATGGCCGCGCCGCGCCGTCACCGCGCGCAGCGCGCTGGTCATGTTCGCTTCCGCGATGGTGATGATTCCGAGCGCGGCTTCGATCAATGACTTGTTCATGTTGCGAGCCAGCGGCTCGATAGCCTTCTCCGCCAGCGCCGCGTCCACCTTCATCGCACCGCCCAGGAACTGATCCGGCACGATCCGCCCCAGGATCAGGTTCGCATCCGTCACCGTCGGCTCGGTTCCGCCTCGACCATAAGACGCCGGCCCCGGGATCGCCCCGGCTGATCGCGGCCCCACGCGCAGCGCGCCGCCGGGATCCAGGTGAGCAATCGATCCCCCGCCCGCGCCGACGGTGTGAATGTCATACATCGCCAGCGCCAGCGGCAGCCCATCGATGTTTGACTGCGTCGTCCAGGTCGGCTCGCCGTTCAGCACCAGCGCGACATCGGTGGAGGTCCCGCCCATGTCATAGGTAATGATGTCGGTCGCGCCCGCGGCCTTGGCGACGAACGCCGCGCCGCTGACGCCTCCCGCGGGACCCGAGAGCACCAGCTTCGCCGCCTCGCGTGATGCCTGCTCGACCGTCAGCGTCCCTCCCGCCGACTGCACGATGCGCAGCTCTTTCACCGCCTCGGGCAACCCGTGAGACAGTTCGCGCAGATAACTCTCCACCGTCGGCCGAAGCGATGCATTGATCGCCGTCGTGCTGGCGCGCTCATACTCACGAAACTCCGGCAGCAGATCGCTCGACAGCGTCACGGTGAAACCGGCATCGCCCAGCGCCTTCCCCAGCCGCTGCTCATGCACCGGATTGACGAAGCTGAACAGGAGACACACCGCCACGTGCTGGAGCTGCCGCGCCCGCAGTTGCTCGATGAGCTGATGGATCGATTCTGGCGACAGTGCCTGGATGATTTTTCCGCTCGCGCCCATGCGCTCGGGCACCGTGAACCAGTTCTCCTCCGCTGTGATTGGCCTTGGGCGCTCGACCTTCAGCGCATACAGCCTGGGACGATTCTGCCGCCCGATCAGCAGCATGTCGCGGAAACCCTCTGTCGTCACGAAAGCGATCGGACTGCCCGCGCGCTGAAGCAGCGCGTTGGTGGCAACGGTCGAGCCGTGAATCAGCGAAACCCCCGCCGCGACCCGTCCCTTTCCCGATGCGTCCAGCGCCCGCCCCACCGCGTCGATGACCGCACGATGAAACTCCGGGGGACTGGACGGAACTTTCACGACTTTCAGCGCTCCCGTCAGGCGGTCCAGCGCGACCAGATCGGTAAACGTCCCGCCGACGTCCACGCCGATCAGCTGCCCTGTTTGTTCACCCGAAAGCGCGTGCATAGAATCGCCACCAATGAAACGAGCGGGTTGGATTGCGACGGTCTGGGTGAGCTTATGCGTCGTCGGCGCAGGCTGCAATTGGGAGAAAAGCGCACCGGCGCATCGCGCCACGACGCGAGGGATCACGCGCGAGCCGGTTCAATCGACGACCACGAAGATCTCGTCCACCTCCACCGCCCCCGCGAGCACCCGCGCCGCGCGGGCGCGGGAGCGGGCGCGGGCGCATCATGTCACCGACGCCAAGTCCACGCTCTCCTTCCTTGCCTCCGATGAACTGGAGGGCCGAGGCATCGGCACCAGGGGCCTTGACCGCGCTGCCGACTACATCGCCGACCAATTGAAAGCCGCAGGCCTTGAGCCGGCGCCCGGACGTCAGGATTTCTTCCAGCGTTTCGAGATGACGGCGTCGACGGAAATTGGCAAGAAAACCTCCCTCGCCAGCGGCGACCGCACCTTCACCGTCCGCAAAGACTTCGTCCCCCTGACCTTCTCGGCCGAGAAGGCTTTTGACGGCCCCGTCGTCTTCGCCGGTTATGGCATCAGCAGCGCGGAAAAATATAAGTACGATGACTACGCCAACCTGGACGTGAAGGGGAAGGTCGTCCTCGCCATGCGCTTCGAGCCGCGCAACAACAAGGGCAAGAGCCGTTTTACCACCGGCGGCGACTGGTCCACCGAAGCACATTTTTCCACCAAAGCCAAGGTCGCGCAGGATCATGGCGCGGTCGCGATCCTCTTCGTCACCCCACCCGGCGGCGAGAACAAGGAAGCCGAAAGCCTGATGCCCTTCTCCCGCGTGATGGGGGGCGGCGGAAAGATTCCTCAACTGCAAATCCGCCAGAGCCTCGCCGATGAGCTGCTCAAGAAAGGCGGCGCCCCCGATCTGAAGACGCTCGCCGAGAAGATCGATCAGGCGCAGAATCCGGCCTCCTTCGCCCTGGCCGATGTCACCGTCAAAGGCAACGTCGATATCGAGCGCAAGGTCGCCCAGGTCCGCAACGTCGTCGGCTATCTGCCGGGCGCCAAGACCGATGAGTTCATCGTCATCGGCGCCCACTACGATCATCTGGGTCTCGGCGGCGTCAGCAGCCTCGCCCCCACCACCCGCGCGATCCACAACGGCGCCGACGACAACGCCTCCGGCACCACGGCACTCATCCAGATTGCCGAGCGGCTCGCCAGCGGCCCGCAGCTGCCCCGCGGCGTTCTCTTCGTCGCCTTCACGGGTGAAGAAGAAGGGATCATCGGCTCCGAGCATTTCATCAAGAACCCGCCGATCCCGCTCAAGCAAATCACCGCCATGCTCAACCTCGACATGGTCGGCCGCCTCAAGACCAACGTCCTCGACATCGGCGGCTCCGGCACCGCGGCGTCGTTCGAGGAGATCCTCAAGCGCGTCGATGCCGACTCACCCCTCACCTGGAAAGACATCGGCAAGGGCGGCCTCGGCCCCAGCGACCACATGGCGTTCGGTCAGAAGAAGATTCCGGTCATGTTTTTCTTCACCGGCCTGCACGCCGACTACCACCGCCCCACCGACGACGCCGACAAGATCAACTACGCGGGCCTCGATCAAGTCGTCGACTTCGTCACCAAGGTCGCCCAGCAAGTCGCGGCCATGCCCAGGCAGGAGTACGTGACGAAGTTCGATACTCAATCCATGAAGGTCGGCACCCCCAGCGCCAGCCGAGTGACGCTTGGTGTCATCCCCGACTATTCTTCGATGGGAGGCGACAGCGAAACCCCTGGCGTCAAAATCGGCGGCACCTCCCCGGACTCCCCCGCCGCCAAAGCAGGCCTCAAAGAAGGGGACATCCTCCTCCAGTTCGGCGACACGAAATTGGACAACCTCTACGACCTCTCCGAAGCCCTGAGTAAAGCGTCTCCGGGCGACAAGGTGCATCTAAAATACCAGCGGGGCAACGAAAACCTGGAGACCGACGTCACACTTGCCGCCAGAAAATAGAGTTTAGGCACTAGCCACTAGCCACTAGCCACTAGTCACGTGTTGAAAGGATCGCTGACGACCTCCGGCAACAAGCAGTAACCAGTGGCCAGTGGCTAGTAACCAGTGGCCAATACCCATTGTCAATCACCCCAACGCTCAACAACCATGACCAACGCCATCATCCTCGTCGACCACGGCTCCCGCCGCTCCGAATCCAATCAGCTTCTCGAAGAGCTCTCGCGCCACTTCGCCGGGCGCTTCGCAGATCAACATCACATCGTCGAACCCGCGCACATGGAGCTCGCCGAGCCCTCCATCGCCACCGCTTATGACCGTTGCGTGAAGCGCGGCGCCACGCGGATCATCGTCTGCCCCTTCTTCCTCGGCCCCGGCAAACACTGGACCAGCGACATCCCGCGCCTCACCGCGGATGCGGCCCAGCTCCACCCCGGCACCGAGTACCACGTCACCCAAACCCTCGGCATCGACGACCTGATCCTCGAGCTGCTTAACAAGCGCATCAGCTTCTGCATCGAGAACAACTACCGCTGCGACAAGTGCAAAGGCACGCTCCGCAGCGGCGAGCCGATGCCCGCGACCGCCGAACCGAATCAGGGTGGAGAGGCGCCATGAGCGACGCTTGCGCCTCCAGCGTTCATCCCCACACCCTGCGCCTCGGCAACACCGCCCTGCTCATCGTCGACATGCAGGAAGCGTTCCGCCCTGCGGTGATCGACTTCGACGCCATCGCCGCGCGCATCGCCACGCTCGTCCAAGGCTGCAAACTGCTCGATGTCCCGATCCTCGCCACCGAGCAGGTCCCGGAAAAACTTGGCCGCACCGCATCAAGCGTCCTCGGAGCCCTCCCCCCCACGACGCCCATCATCGACAAAACCGCCTTCAGCTGCTGCGGCGCCGCGGCGTTTCTCGACCAGCTCGCCGCCACCCGCTGCCGGCAAATCCTCGTCGCCGGCCTGGAGACCCACATCTGCGTCAACCAAACCGTCCACGACCTCCTGGCCGCCGATTACCAAGTGCACCTGCTGACGGATTGCCTCACCAGCCGCACCGAAACCAACCGCCAAACCGCCCTGGCCAAGATGCAATCCTCCGGCGCGCTCCCCAGCAGCATCGAGCTCGCCCTCTTCGAGCTGATGCGGGATGCGAAGCATGAGCAGTTCCGGGCCGTTTCGAAGCTGATCAAGTAGCCGCCGCTTGGGCTCACCGTGCTGGTTTTCTCACCACGGATCACACGGAGGCGCACGGAGAAGAGATGGAACCACAGATGAACACGGATGAACGCAGATGATTTCCAGCTGAGAGCGGAGGGCTATCGCAAGCCGGCTTCGCTGGAACACGAATCTCCATGAATGGCACGAATACACATGCATCCAAGACAGAGAGGATCGATCGGCAGATCCCACAGATTGAGCCCTGACCCCTTTAGCTTTTCTCGGAATCAGGAATGACCCATTTTGTTCTTTGACCCTTTTGGCTTTCTGACCCTTTTGGCTTTCCCTTTAGCGCTCCCTGACACGTGGTCCCCCAGCTGTGGAGGAGGATATTCTGGATGTCCCCCTATCCCCTCCCTGCACCCTTGCCGAACGATTCTGATGCCTTGCCGAATGGTTCTGCACCCTTGCCGAACGATTCTGATGCCTTGCCGAACGGTTCTGCACCCTTGCCGAACGGTTCTGCGCCCTTGCCGAATCGTTCGGCGAGGGCTTATTCAGACGCGGCGTGTTGGCTGCAGGTGTGCCGCTGCCGTGGGCAGCATTGGAGGGGCGTTTTTCTGGGAACCGCCCCGGTGGTGCGGTTATCGGAGCGGGGGGGAGGCGGAGGGGGCTGTGGCCGAGAATAAGGTGTCGCAAGTCAATTCGTTATCTGATGAGCCACCAGCCTCAAACACTCGATTCGAATCGCGACCTCTTATCCGCGCCGACCCGTTATCCGCGCCCAAGGTGAAGGCGGTTGAGGGAGGGGAGGGGAAATTCGAAATAAGAAATCCCAAACAAATTCGAATTGGAGAAGCAAATTCGAAACGACGCGGACGCGGAGAACGACCGCCGGCGTCTTGCTCAGGCGTTTTCTTCTTGCCGCCTCGAATTTTGAATTTGTTTCTTATTTCTTATTTCGAATTCGCCCCTCCTCGAATTCTCCTACCTCTCCTCCACCACCTGCGGACGCGTCGTTTCGATGATCGCCAGGAGTTCCTTCTGTTCCTGGTTGGGGAGTTTGAGCTTGTCCAGCGTCGCCTTGATGTCCCCCACCGCCGCGTCGAACTCGGCATTCGTGATGTGCATGGCGGCGTGACTGGCTTTCATGTCTTTCCCCTCGTAGTTGGAGGGGCCGCCGGTGGCGAGGGCGATGAATTGCTGCAAGTGTTTCTTGAGGTTGACCTGGTTCTCATCGGTGGCCTTCCACTCCACCGACTGGTTGCGGTGGAGGCTGATGCCGCCGCGGGTGATGCCTTTGCGCTCCCAGTTGACGCGCGGGTCGGCCAGCACGCGGGGGACGAAATCGTCGATGATCGCCTGGATCCCCTTCTCGCCGCCGAGGCGCTCGTAGAGCGCCTGCTTCTCGGTGGATTCCTTGGCGCCGCTGGGCTGCTTCTGGGTGTTGGATTCCTTGTTGGGGCCACCCTCGAGCTGCTCGGCCTTGGCCATGCGCTGGTCAGCGCGCTGGTCGGCCTCGCGGTCGCCGGATGTGAAGAAGCCGCGGTCTTTCTTCTGCTCGCTGCCGCAGCCGATCATCAGCCCCGCCCCAACGCTCAGCACCATCACCGCGAGCACCCAGTTCAGCTTCATGTTCATAATCATCTTCCGTTCAGTTCCGCCGAGGTCACCGGATCATCCACCGATCCCGGCTTGAATTCCAATCCCTCTACATTCTGAGACCCATTTAAGCGCGGGAGGTAAGCCCGAATAAAGGCGTTGCGCAGGACATTGCCGACTGTGGCCAGGATGTTGAACTGCGGCCCGCCCTCCAGGTCGCCGCGGACGGGGATGAGCGTGCCGAACTGGTGCCGCGGCTGGTTCGTCAGCACGCCGGTGACCGTCCCCACCACCGCCTCCCAGAACAGCTGCACCGGGTTGTCTTCCTTCACGTCCTGGACCGAGACGACGACGAGGTCGCGGAAGAGCGGCTTGACGTATCCCTCCACCGCGCCGTGACGGGCATCCATCTCGACGACAAGATCGAAATAACCTTTCTCGAAATCGAACGCGCCGTAAGACCGCGCCAGCGCGTTGGTCTTGGTCACGTCCAGGCCGACCAGCTTCAAGCCCATGCGGAAGGTCGGGCGGTAGCTGAAGGGGTCGAGCTTCATGTTGAACTCAAAGTTCGCCTGATCCATCGCCATGCCCTGGGCGGTGATGGTGCTGATCAGCGGCGCGGTCTGATCGCGGATGTTGGAGAGGTTGTCGATGTTGGCGTCCAGGTGGCTCAGATACACATCCACCGGCTGCTGCGACTGATACGCGCGGAAGTGGATGGATCCCTTCACGATCTGCGCGCGGTTGATGCGGAAGGGGAACAAGTCCTGGATGATCTTGAGCCACGGCCCGCCCGCGCCGGTTTGCGTCTGCGCATCGCTGGGCGCATCGACGAAGTTGAGCTCCGGCTCCTGCATCAGCACCCGGCCGACCAGTTTGCCGTGCAAGAGCGCATCCCACTGGAGCGCCAGATCGAGCTGCCTGGATGAATAGAACGGGACGGGGACGTTGCCGGTGGTCTTCACCAGGCGGATGTCTTTGATGGTGTAGGCGCCGCGCCACAGCGCGACGTCGATGTCGCCGATCTTCCCGTCGTAGAGCGGGTTCTGGTCGATGGTGCGGTTGACGTACCACCGCAGGACCCTGGGCATCGCGACCCGCGCGGCAACCAACACGCCAATGAAGAACAGCAGCGCGATCAGGAACGCGCGGCCGCGCCTGCGTTTCTTCTTGCGCGGCATGGCCTTGTCGCCTTCTTGAGGCGCAGGTTCTGCGGACTTCTCCTGAGCTGGGGCCTCTGTTTCAGCCATCTTCACACCAGGCCCAGCAAACGGCGCACCGGCCCCCTTTCCGCTTGCCGCAGCCCCTCTTGCCCAAAACCTCATGCCGCTCCCGCTGCACCGGCCTCATTGACACGCCCCGCACGCTTCAATTAGCCTTTCGCACCCCCTGACGTACGAACTAGGGCCGAACTTAGATACGCCAATGATTACAGCCGTCACCCGAGCCAAGGCTTACTTAAAAGTCCGTCATAAAAACGTCCGCGACGCCATGAAGGAGTTGCAGATCGACGGGATCCTCCTCACCCACCCGTCCGACATCGCCTACCTGACCAACTTCGGCGGCGAAGACTCCATCGCGCTGATCACCGACAAGGAATTCCACCTCGTCACCGACTTCCGCTACGAAGAGCAGGCGCAGCTCGAAGCGGGTTGGATGAAGCTGACCATCCGCGAGAACAAGATGGAGGACGCCCTGGCTAAGGTGCTGGGCGGCATCAAGGGGAAGAAGGTGGGCTACGAAGTGAACTTCGCCACCGTCGGCCAGATTGACGCGCTCAACCGCGCGATGAAAGAAGCCAGCGTCACCACGCAGCTCGTCCCGCTGGAAAACGTGATGCTCAACATCCGCAAGGTGAAGGACGATCACGAGATCGACTTGATCCGCAAGAGCGTGGCCGTCGCGGAGGAAGCGTTTAACGCGATCCGCGATGAGATCAAGGTCGGGCAGACGGAGAATTATTTAGCCGGCCTGCTCGTGTTCGAGCTGCGCAGCCGCGGCGCGACCAACAGCAGTTTCCCGGTGATCGTTGCCGCGGGCACCAACAGCTCATTGCCGCATTACCGGCCGAGCGAAGTGCTGGTGCAGCGCGATCAGCCGCTGCTCATTGACTGGGGCGCGCTCTACAAGGGGTACTGCTCCGATCTGACGCGCACGCTCATGGTCGGCCGGGTGAGTCCGAAGATGAAGCAGATCTACAAGGTGGTGTACGAAGCCCAGCAGGCGGCGATTAAATTCCTGCGCCCGGGCATCACGACGATCCAGGCGGATCGCGTGGCACGCGATGTGATCGACCAGGCGGGCTTCGGCAAGCAGTTTGGGCATGGGCTGGGGCATGGCATCGGCCGCGACATCCACGAGTTCCCCACGCTCCGCAAGACCGGCAATGAAGATGAGCTTCGGCCGGGCATGATCGTCACCGTCGAACCGGGCATCTACATCCCCGGCGAAGGCGGCGTCCGCATCGAAGACGACGTGCTCATCACCCACAGCGGGTGCGAGGTGCTGTCGTCGATCGACAAGAGCTTTGAATCGTGTCATCTGGAATGAGGGTTCAGCCTTTAGGGTTCAGGGTTCAGAGAAAACTTCTCGTCCCCGCTGAACCCAAAGCCTGACCCCTGAACCCTGTCCTGACCTTATGAAGAAATCCAACGGCAAAAAGAAGAGCGATGTTGGAGCCGAGCAAACACAAAGCTCGTCCTCCTCCGACAGCCCCATGGACGTTTCGCTGCTCGAGCGCATCGTCAAGCTGATGGCCGCCAACGACCTGAACACCGTCGACGTGCGCGACGGGGACAAGCGGGTGATCCTCAAGCGCGGCGCCCAGTATGTCGCCGCGCCCGTCTCGGCGCCCTCTGCACCCGCGCCCTCGGCCACCACAGCGCAGTCGTCCGCGTCGGCCGCTTCCAGCGGGGGTGGCGCCAGCGCCGCCGCCGATGAGAATGCCGGTCTTGTCGCGATTAAGAGCCCGATGGTGGGCACCTTCTATTCCTCGCCTTCGCCGGATGCCAAACCCTTCGTCTCCGTCGGCTCCACCGTTGACGAAGAGACCGACGTTTGTGTGATCGAAGCGATGAAGGTCTTTAACAACATCAAGGCCGAAACCCGCGGCAAGATCGCCAAGGTCCTGGTCACCAACGGGCAGACGGTGGAGTTTGGACAACCGCTGTTCCTGGTGAAGCCATGAAAATCGCCAGGGATATGTCACTGAGTCCGATGCGACCGCAGCGCTGGGACTAGCTGACGAAGTCGGACGCTTGCTGAACGGTCTCCATCGCTCCATTACTGGCAACTAACAACTGGCAACCGGCAACTCTTCATGTTCTCCAAGATCCTGATCGCAAATCGAGGTGAGATTGCCCTGCGGATTATCCGCGCCTGCCGAGAGCTGGGCGTGCAGTCCGCCGTCGTCTACTCCACCGCCGACAAAGATGCCGCCTACCTGAAGCTGGCGGATCAAGCCATCTGCATCGGCGACGCCCCACCCTCTGAAAGCTACTTGAACATCCCGCGGATCATTTCCGCTGCCGAAATCGCCGACGTTCAAGCCATTCATCCCGGCTACGGCTTCCTCGCCGAAAATGACCACTTCGCCGAGATCTGCCGAAGCTGCAAGATCGAGTTCATTGGCCCCCCCACCGCCGCCATGGCCGCCGTCGGCGATAAGGTGGAGTGCAAGAAGCTGGCCAAGAAAGCGAAAGTCCCCACCGTCCCCGGGTCCGACGGCGCGGTCGACGACGAGAAAGTCGCCCTCCGCATCGCCCAGGAGATCGAATATCCGGTCATCATCAAAGCCGCCGCCGGCGGTGGCGGTCGCGGCATGCGGGTCGCGCACAACGACGTATCGCTTCGCGCGGGATTGAGGCAGGCACAAGCCGAAGCCGAAAACGCATTCAAAGACTCCACCGTCTACATCGAAAAGTACGTCGAGTTCGGCCGGCACGTCGAAGTGCAGATCCTGGCCGATCATCACGGCAACGCCGTCCATCTGTGGGAGCGCGACTGCTCGATGCAGCGGCGTCACCAGAAGCTGGTGGAGGAATCTCCCAGCCCCGCCCTCTCACCCGAAACCCGCACGCGCCTCTGCGAAGCGGCTGTGCGCCTGGTGAAAACCGCCGGCTACACCAATGCCGGCACCGTAGAGTTCCTCGTCGACAAGAAGCAGAACTTCTACATTCTCGAGGTCAACGCCCGCATCCAGGTCGAGCATCCCGTGACCGAAGAGGTCACCGGCATCGACTTGATCAAAGAACAGATCCGCATCGCCTCCGGGGAGCCGCTCAGCTTCAGGCAGAAGGATGTGCCGCAGGTTGGCCACGCGATCGAATGCCGGATCAATGCCGAAGATCCCGCGCGCAACTTTGCGCCCTCGCCGGGCGTCATCCAGGAATTCCGGCCGCCCGGCGGCCCCGGCGTCCGCCTCGACACCCACGCCTA
>DASVUC010000113.1:0-30992 GCA_036387255.1 Tepidisphaeraceae bacterium
TCTATTCGCAATTCCCCCACCTCCACCCGCATCGGATCCAGATCGCACAACACCGCGTTTCGCAGGACCAGGCCCATAGCACACGCTCCGTCCCCGCCCACTCTTTCCGTAGCATGGGTTTTCAACCCATGCAACGCGCCACCGCACGGGTAAAAAACCCGTGCTACACATTCATCCCACCGTCTTCCCCTCCACCACTTTCTCCACCGCCCCGAGCTCCGGCGCAATATCGTTCGGCTCCCCAACCGCCTTCAGCGCCCCAGCCACATCCTTCAAACCGTTGCCCGAAATGACCGCGACCACATTCGATCGGCTGTCCAGGATTCCCTTCTCCCGCGCCACCGCAATTCCCGCCACTGCCGTCGCCCCCGCCGGCTCTGCGAACACGCCCGTCAGCCTCCCCGTCAACTTCACCGCATCCATGATCTGCTGATCCGTCGCCCCAACATACGCCCCGCAGCACCCCTTCACGCAGTTCACCGCTTTCCTCCAATTCCGCGGAACAGCGACGTTGATGCTGTCCGCATACGTGTCCCCACTAAAATCCCAATTCAGCTTCCCCGCCCCATACGCTTCCATGATCGGTGCACATCCCGCCGCCTGCACCCCCAGCATTTTCGCGGTCCAGTCGACGATTCCCACCTCCCGCATCTGCTCTAAACCCTTCGCCACCCCCGCGATCGAGCACCCGTCTCCCACGCTCGCGCTCACCCACTCCGCCGGATCGTCGGCGCACTGCTCCGCGATCTCCATCCCGCCGGTCTTCTTCCCCTCCACCATGTACGGGTTAATTGCCGCGTTGCGGTTGTACCACCCGAACTTCTCGCACGCCTGGTTGCACAGCTCATACGCCTGCGCATACGTCCCCTGCACGCGGAACACCGTCGCCCCATAAGCCAGCAGCTGCGCGAGCTTCCCCTGAGGCACAAACTTCGCCACGAAGATGTAGCAGGGGAGTCCCATCACCGCCGCCGAGTACGCGCAGCTGCTCGCCGCATTCCCCGTCGACGCACACGCGATCGCCTTCGCCCCCAGCTGAATCGCCCGCGCCACGCCGATCGAGCTAGGCCGATCCTTAAACGACCCCGACGGATTGAGCCCATCATTCTTCAGCCGCAATCGGCGAATGCCCAGCGCCTTCGCCAGCCGCGGCGCCTCCACCATCGGCGTCCACCCAATTGGATTGTTCTTCGGAATCGCCCCCGGCTCCAGCGGCAGCAGCTCCCGATACCTCCAATGCGTCTTCTCCCGCCCTTCCAGGCTCTTCCGCGTCAGCGTCTCGCGAGCCCGCCCCAGATCAAACCGCACATCCAGAATCCCCTCGTTCCGCCCACACGTCGCACACGTATCCGCCTCCCCCTCCCGGTACTTAGCCCCACACTGCACGCACACGAGTTCTGAAACCAATGACATGACCGTGATTACTCCTGCAAGAACAGGTATAGTAGCACAGTTTTGCGCCCGACCGTATGCGCGCATCTTTACGTGGCACGGGTTTCCAACCCGTGCGCCGTGTGTCCCACAGATCACGGGTTACAAACCCGTGCCACAAAGTCATGGCCAAGATCATCAACCAAATCAACGAAGCCGTCCTCGAGAAGACCATCAAGCGCTGCCGCGAGCGCAACATCACCATCCCCACCTTCTCCCAGCAAAAAGATCCCACGACCATCCCCGTCAAGATCAAGTCGCGCCTCTCCCAGGTCGCGATGAACGACCTCGACCCCGTGAACCTCTACCGCATCACCTGGAAGAACGAACCCGCCGCCAAGGGCGGCTTCAATCAAGGCAACACTGTCGAGTTCCCCTCCTCCATCACCGGCGTCCCCGCCCGCATTGTCGGCCTAATGGGCCGCTACTTCCCCACCGGCGCCCACAAGGTCGGCGCCGCCTTCGGCTGCCTCGTTCCCCGCCTCGTCGCCGGTCAATTCGATCCCACCACCCAGAAAGCGGTCTGGCCCTCCACCGGGAACTACTGCCGCGGCGGCGCCTTCGACTCCGCTCTCCTCGGCTGCACGCCCATCGCCATCCTCCCCGAGCAGATGTCCAAGGAGCGCTTCGAATGGCTCAAGACCATCGGCGCAGAAGTCATCACTACCCCCGGCGGCGAAGCCAACGTCAAGGAAATCTACGACAAGTGCTGGGAGATCAAGCGCACCCGCCCCGACTGCGTCATCTTCAACCAGTTCGAAGAATTCGGCAACGCCATCTGGCACTACCACGTCACCGGTGGCGTCGTCGACGAGATCTTCAATCGCCTCCGCGCCCAAAACAAAAACCTCCGCCTCAGCGCCTGGGTCAGCGCCACCGGATCCGCAGGCACCATCTCTGCCGGCGACTACATCAAAAAACAGCACCCGGGCGCCCTCGTCATCGCCACCGAAGCCCTCCAATGTCCCACCCTCCTCCGCTGCGGCTTCGGCGATCACCGCATCGAAGGCATTGGCGACAAGCACGTCCCCTGGATCCACAACGTGCGCAACACCGACATGATCACGGCCATCGATGATGAAGCCTGCCTGGCCATCATGCGCCTCTTCAACGAAGACACCGGCAAGCAGCTCCTCATCCGCCAGGGCGTCTCCCAGGACACGCTCGACAAACTTCCCGCCGCCGGCATCTCCGGCATCTGCAACCTCGTCGCCGCCATCAAGGCCGCCAAGTACTACGACATGACCTCCAGCGACGTCATCTTCTTCCCCATGACCGACAGCATGGAGCTCTACGGCTCGCGCATCCTCGAACAGCGCGAAATCCACGGCCCATTCCGAGAAACCGACGCCGCCATCACCTACGCCCGGTACCTTCAAGGCGCCGCCACCGACAACCTCCGCGAACTGAACTACCAGGACCGCAAGCAGCTCCACAACTTCAAGTACTTCACCTGGGTTGAGCAGCAACAGCGCTCAGCCGACGACCTCAGAGCCATGTGGTCGCAAGAGTTCTGGGAGGAAACCTTCGGCCAAGTTGAAGAATGGGACCGCCTGATCGAGAACTTCAACAGCCGCATCGGCTCGGCCGCCTAAATGCGAACCTGTAGTGGCAACATTCGTGTTGCCCTCCCCGTAGGGGCGACGCCTGCGTTGCCCGATTTCGCACCATCACGCCATTACGCCATTGCTTCCAGATCCCGCAACGAATCATATAATTCCAGCAATGGCGCAGGTCGCATCCACTCCCGACCCGAAGATCCTCGACGACCTTGTCGCCCGAATCCTCCGCGCCTGCCAACCTACAAGAATCATCCTCTTCGGCTCCGCTGCCCGCGGCGAGATGAGAGAGAACAGTGATCTCGATGTGATGATCGTGCTGCCTGAAGGCGCCGATATTCCCGCCGCAGAAGAAGAACTGTATCGGAACATGCGGAAATTCGGCACCGACTTCGACTTAGTCGTCGTCACCGAGGGGAATGTTCAACGCAATGGCAACAACCCCTGCTTGGTCATTTACGCCGCTCTGCGCGACGGCCGGGAGCTGTACCGTGCCGCAGGATGATCAAGCACACAAGGCGGAGCAATGGCTGCTCCGGGCGCGTTCGCATCTTTCAATGGCAGCTATTGTCAAACCCGCAGCGGTGCTGTGGGAAGATCTGGCGTTCCACGCGCAACAAGCCGCCGAAATCGCAATCAAGGCGGTCTACCATAGACACGGCATCGACTTCTCTTATACGCACAACATCGAGATCCTTCTCGACGACTTGGAAGAAGCCGGCGTCTCCATTCCGGATTCCGTTCTCCCCTCAACGCGCCTCACCGCTTACGCGACCACAATAAGGTATCCAGACGTGGAACGTGTGGTCACCGAATCCGAGTTCCAACGCGCGTTGCAGCTTGCGAGGTCAGTTATGGATTGGGCAAGCGCTGAAATCGGTCCAAATTCTGCACCGCATCTTTTGAAGGAGATCCCCATGTCCCCCTCCCGCATCGGCGAACTTGCCGAACAAATCACCGCCACCCGCACCGGCTTCTACCAAAAAGACTTCCTCCAAACCTGGCAGCACTCGGTCGACGAGCTGCGCGCCGTCCTGCGCGCCGCCGAAGCGCTCGAAGAACTCTACAAAAACAACATCAGCGCCCGCGTCTTCTCCGGCGGCATCGCCGTCTCAAACTTCCGCGACCAGTCCACCCGCACCCGCTTCAGCTTCGCCTCCGCAAGCGCCCTCCTCGGCCTTCAACTCCAGGAACTCGACGAAGGCAAATCCCAGATTGCCCACGGCGAAACGGTCCGTGAAACCGCCAACATGATCAGCTTCCTCGCCGAAGCCATCGGCATCCGCGACGACATCTTCCTCGGCGAAGGCGACAAATACATGGCCGAAGTCTCCGCCGCCGTCGATGAAGGTTTTCGCGAAGGCGTTCTCCCCCAGCGCCCCGCGGTCATCAACCTCCAGTCCGACCACGATCATCCCACCCAATCCATGGCCGACCTGATGCACCTCCAGCAACACTTCGGCTCCCTCGAAAACCTTAAGGGCAAAAAAATCGCCATGACCTGGGCCTACTCACCCAGCTACGGCAAACCTCTCTCCGTCCCCCAGGGCATCATCACCCTCATGACCCGCTTCGGCATGGACGTCACCCTCGCCCACCCCGAAGGCTACGACCTCATCCCCGAAACCCTCGAGATCTCAGAGAGGCACGCCAAGCAATCCGGCGGCTCCTTCAAGAAAACGTATTCGATGGAAGAAGCCTTCAAGGACGCCGACATCGTCTACCCTAAGAGCTGGGCCCCGTTCAACGTCATGAAGGAGCGCACCCGCCTCCTCCGCGCCGGCGAGAACGACAAGCTCAAATCGCTCGAGAAGGAAGCCCTGAGCAACAACGCCAAGTTCAAGAACTGGGAATGTACCGAGAAGATGATGCAGCCCACCAGGGGCGGCAAAGCCCTCTACATGCACTGTCTCCCCGCCGACATCACTGGCGTCAGTTGCAAGGAGGGCGAGGTCGCCGGCTCCGTCTTCGAGCGCTACCGCCTCGATACCTACCGCGAGGCCGGCCACAAGCCCTTTGTCATCGCCGCCATGATTCTCATGACTCGGTTTGAAAACCCTGGCCAGATCCTCAAGCAGTTGATGGACCGCAAGGCTCCGCGCCGCGGCGTGTAGCTCTCGGCGCACGCCGAGCTGCCCTCGCATTCTGTCCCCCTCTCCCGCTGCGCCTTCTAATCATGAGAGCAGCCGGGAGAAGGGAACAGAGCGACAACCCATTCGTGCATTAGGTGATCACAATCTGAGGCAAGTTGCTGGCCGCGTCGTCGCTTTTGAAGATGGCTACCGGCGTGGCGTTGGTGGTGCCCTTAAGGACGAGCGTGACCACGTTTCGACCGGCAGCCTTTTCAGTCTGCAGGAAGGAGGTGATGTCCCACTCCGTCCAACCTTGCGAAGTGCTGTTCACCGTCGCCGTCACGATAGGGCTGGTGCTCGTGCCCGGCTTGTTGTTCCAGGTCAGCGTGTTCTCGTCCCAATTGTTAGTGGACGTGTACACGCCCACCGGCACCGAACCATCGGCGTTGAGCGAACCGAAAAGCTGAAGCTTCGCGGTGTTGATGGTGCTGACGCCGGACAGATCGAACTTCAGATAGCTCTGCCGATTCGTGCCGGCGGTGGTGTACGTCTTCACCTGGATCGTGGAGAGTCCGCCGCTGTTGGTATCGGCGCCGCTGCCGTCCTGCACCAAGGCGGAAACAGAACTGAGCACCGTCACCGGTTGAGGCGCCACATTCGTCGGGGTGAAGTTGATGTAGTTGAAGTTTCCAACGTTGCCGGTGGGACCAACCGAGTCCATCACGAGCCTGAGAACGTGTTGGCCGGCGGGGAGAAACACGGCGTTCTTCGTAAGCGTCTGCCAGTTCTGCCAGCCCAGCGTGTTAGGCACGGTGAGAGCGCCGGTGACGTTCGTGCCGTCGACTTCAAGGTGGAAGTTCCCGCCCTGGCCGTTCGAGGCGACGCGGAAGCCGAGGGTGTAGTTGCCGCTTTGGGCGATGTTGACGGTGTACTCCAGCCACTCGCCCGCGGGCGTGTAGCCGATGTTGTATCCGCCGGTGTCGTTGGCGACGGTCTCAATGTCCACAGCGGTGTTGCGGTACTTTGTCCCCTGGTTGTCGGGGGTGAGGTCATTGAACGCGACGCCCTGGCCGCCTTCGTCGAAGTTCTCCGCTTGAAGCGTCGAAGTTGCGGACGAGCCGATGTTGAACGCCACACCGCCGTACGGCGTCTGACCAGTCGGCGGCGGTTGGACAACGCCGGCCTTCGTCACCGTCATGTAGTTGAAGTTCCCGACGTACCCGGAGCCGCCGTTAGTATCCATCGACAGGCGGAGGATGTGCTGCCCGCTCGTGAGGTTCACACCCGACTTCGTCACGGTCTGCCAGCTCTGCCAGCCGCCGGTGTTCGGCAGGGTGAGAGAGCCGGTGACGTCGACGCCGTCGATCTCCGCGTGGAACTTGCCGCCTGAAGCGGCAGCGGCGACGCGGAAGGCGAGGTCGTACGCGCCGGCGTCGGCGACATTAATCGTGTACTCCAGCCACTCGCCCGCCAGCGCATAGCCGACGTTGAACGAGCCGCTGTCGTTGGCGATGGTCTCGATGTCGACGCCTTCACTGCCGCGATATTGGCCGGGCTGATTCGTTTGCGTGAGGTCGTGGTAAGCCACGTTCTCGCCGCCGTTGTCGAAGTCTTCCACCTGGATCGTCGCCGGCGCGGAAGCGCCAACGGCGAAGGGCGAGCCCTTGAACGGTGTCTGCCCCGTTGGCGGAGGAGGCTGCACGGTCGTGGGCGTCAGGGTGATGTAGTTGTAATTACCAACTGAGGAGTTGGCCGCGCCGGTGTCCATCGCCAGGCGCAAGATCCGAATGCCGGCGGTGAGATTCACACCCGACTTCTTCACGGTCGTCCACTTCTGGTAGTCGCCGGTGTTGGGCATGCTCAGCGAGCCGGTGACATTGACCCCGTCGATTTCCGCGTGGAACGTCGCGCCCGAGACGGCGGATGCGACGCGGAAGCCGAGATCGTAGGTTCCGGGGTTGTTAACGAAGAAGGTGTATTCCAGCCATTCGCCCGCGCGGGTCCACCCAACGTTGTAGGTGCCGGTGTCATTGGAGAGGGTCTGGATATCCACGCCTTCAAAGCGGTACGAGCCGCCCTGGTTGGCCGGGTCGAGATCGTTGTAGGCGATGTTCTGCCCGCCCTTGTCGTAATCTTCGGCCTGGATCGTGTAGACGCCGTTGGAGTCCGCGCCATGCGGCTGCCCGCCCGGGGTGAAGGGGGTCTGACCGCCCGGCGGCGGTTGTTGCGTCTCGTCGATAACGTTGATCTTGATGTAGTTGAAGTTTCCGCCGCCGCCGTCCATCGCCAGGCGCAGCACGTGCTGCCCGGAGCTGAGCGCGACACCGGGCTTCATCACGGTGGTCCAGGTCTGCCAGCCGCCGGTGTTCGGGATGAACATGTCGCCGGTGACGTTGACGCCGTCGATCTCGGCGTGGAACTTACCGCCGTCCACGAGGGATGCGACCCGGAAGGCGATGTCATACTTCGCGCTGTTGCGCACGTCGATGGTGTATTCCAGCCACTCGCCGCCGCTCGTCCAGCCGACGTTGTACTGGCCCTCGTCATTGGACACTTTTTCGATGTCCACACCGCTCTGGCGGTATTGCGATCCCTGGTTGCTGTTGTCGACGTCGTGATAGGCGACGCCTTCTCCGCCGTTGTCGAAATCCTCGGCCTGGATGAAGGTGGTGACGGCGTTGTTCACCTCATACGCCGAGCCGAGATACGGCGTCTGGCCACCGGCCGGCGGAGGTGGCGGTGGTGGGGGCGGCGGAGGAGGAGGCGGAGGAGGCGACACGGGGCCGCCAACGCTGACCGGGATGATGTTGATCGCGTTGAAGCTGCCGATGGAGGCTGCGCCCACGGCGGTGTCGAACGCGAGCTTGAGGACGTGGTTGCCGCCGGTGATGTTCACGCCGGTCTTCTTCAAGTCGTACCAGTTCTGATCGCCGCCCATGTTGGGCATCGTCAGCGGTCCGGTGACATTCACGCCGTCGACTTCGAGGTGGAACGTGCCGCCGCCGGTCGCGGAGGCCACGCGGAACTTCAGATCATAAGTCCCGCCGCGGTTGAAGAAGGTGCTGTACTCCAGCCACTCGCCCGGGCGCGTGTTCGTCACGTTGTACGACTCGTACCAGTCGCTGGCCTTGAGAATGTCCACGCCGCCCGACCGATACAGCCCGCCGGTGTTCACGCTGTCGGTGTCGTTGTAAGCGACGCCCGGTCCACCGTAGTCGAAATCTTCCACGTCAAAGGCCACTTCGCCGTTGTCGATGCGGATCGGGCTCGAGCGGAAGGGCGTCTGCGTCACGTCCCCCATTGCTTCCTTCAGCGCCGCTGCCTGCGGCTGATAGCCTTCCTGGAGCGCGTAGTCCCGCGGGGTCTTGTTGCTGAAGTCCTTGATGTTGGCATTTGCGCCGGCGCGAAGAAGGGCGTTGACGAAGGAGGGATCCTGTGACCCAAGGATGTCGAGGATCTGCCCGTTCCAGGCCGCGTAGTGCAGCGGCGTTCGACCCGCGTTGTCCTGCACGTTGATGTTCGCGCCCGCGCCGACGAGCACATTGATCTTCTGCTCCGGCACATAATGTGGCGTAGCGTCAACCGGGGGCGGTTCCCACTGATGCAACGTCGACGTGATCAGGTGCAGCGCGGTCTGACCCTGGTTGTTCTTCAGGTTCACGTTCGCGCCAGCGGCAATCAGGCGCCGCATGGTTTCGACGGAGCCCCCGCTCGGGGAGGCGGCAGCGTACATCAGTGCTGTCCAGCCGGTGGCGTCCTTGAAGTTCGGATCGATCCCTTCCGAGAGCAGCCCGGCGACCCACGCCCAGTTGCCCTGGAGCGCTGCGTTCAGCATCGCATGGGTTTTGTCGGTGCTGGCGTCAGCGTACTTCGCGGGATACCACTGATCCGGCACCGCAATCGGACCGGGGGTTCGGCCAGTGGCGATGGGAACGTAATCCGGCGCGCTGTAGAGGGTAACGATGCTCTGCCCCGGGATGTTGAGCGAGAGCGCCCCGCCACTGACGTTTACGTTGCCGAGCTTCACCGCATTTTCAGTCTGGCTCGTGCGGTATTGCTTGAAGGTGGTAGGGAGGCTCGTCCCACCGAGAGAGAAGTCCACGCTCGAAGCAGTGGTGTTCTGATTGATTGCAACGATGGTGACGTTGCCCGTGGCATTGTCGCGGAAGGCGACCACTTGGAGGTTCGGATCAGAGCTCTGGACGTCAACGCGCTTCATCCCGGGGCGGATGTAGCGCGTGTACTGCTCCATCGCGTAAAACTTGGAATTGGGCTGGCCCGTGGCCATCAGACCGCGGTTGGATTCGGGATCGGTGAATTGCCAGTACAGATATTCCGAGGCATTAGCGAGGGTGAGACCTTTGTAAAGGTTCTCCGCCATCCGAATGCCGGCGTGGGTGAAATCGTCAGGCTCTCCGTTGCCGGTTTCGCCCGAGGTTTCCGTTTGCCAGAACGGCTTGTTGTACTGCTTGATGCTGTTTGCAAACTCGTTCCACTGCGAACCGTAGGTGTGGCCGGCAATGGCGCCGAGGTAGCCGGCGGTTTCCGGGTCGTTCATCGTCGGGCCGAAGTTCCAATCAACGCGATACCCGCCGAAGTTCAAATCCTCCATGCCGACGATCTTGGTGGTGATGCCCTCGGCGGTGAACTTGCGCCCAACCGCGCGGATCAGCTCACGCATCTGCTCGGGCGTGTACACGGTGGATGCATACGGCTCGTTGAACCACGGCTCGTTCTGGAGCGAGATGGCTTTAATGTCGATGCCGAAGTCGCGCTTGGCAGAGATGACGACACCCGCGACGTATTCCGCAAACTCCGCGCGCATCTCAGGCTTCACCGTGCCGCCCATCACGAGCGCGTTGTTTGTCTTCATCCACCAGGGCGCGGTCCAGAGCGTGGCGAGGAAGTTGTTGACGCCGCGATCCTTCAGCCCCTGGGCCACGGACATGATCGGCTTGAGCGAGTCGTTGTTGAACTTGCTCCAGTCGAACGTGTTGGGATCGGCATTGTCGTTGGCCGGTTCGAAGGTGGGGAGGATGGGAATACGCGCGGCCGTGGGGCCCAGCTCCGCGATGCGGTCGTAGAACCAGGGCTGCTGGTATTCCCACATCATGTAGTCCGCGTTGATCGCCGCCCCCAGGCCTTCCACAGTTTGAAACTGGGTGTTGGTGTTGATGGCGACGGTCGAGAGCAACTGACGCGATTCGAGCTTCTCAATGTTCATAAGGGTTTTGCACTAAAGACGGAAAGGGACGGTCAGGCGCATCAGGCAAAGTTGCCGCACCACACGGGGCCAGACCGGGCTCCTCCATTCGAGTGGGGAAATCAACGGCACCTACTTATAGACACGCAGGAGCCCATTGTTCAGCGAACAGACGAATTTTGGCTAGAGAAAATCGCGGGTCAGCAAGATGCCGAACAACAGGCGCCACCACCCCAGCGGGCTCACGTGCAATCGCAGTGCGGACTAACGCCCCAAGTCGCTGATCTGGATGAAGTTACAGCCGCTCCGCAGCGACAAGATCTTCATAATTTTCCCGCTTGCGGATCACCTGATAGGCGCTGCCGTCCACCAGCACCTCGGCGACACGAGGCCGGTTGTTGTAGTTGGAACTCATGGCAAAGCCATACGCCCCGGCAGTGAAGACCGCCAGCAGATCGCCGCGCTTCACACTGGGCAGACTTCTGCCCTTGGCCAGGTAATCCCCCGATTCGCAAATCGGACCAACCACATCAACCGTTTCCCCTCCGACGATCTCGTAGTCGCGGCGACGATCGCCATTAAGATTCGCCTCGTCCGGCTTCACCGGCCAGATGTGGTGATAGCTTTCGTAAAGCGTCGGACGGATGAGGTCATTCATGCCGGCGTCCACGATCACAAACCGCATCTCGCCCGACGATTTCCGATAGAGAACGCGCGTGAGAACGATGCCCGCGTTGCCGGCAATGTAGCGCCCTGGCTCGAATGCGATGCGATACGGTTTGCCTTTCAGAAGCGGAACAAGCGCCTTCGCATGCTCGGTGACGGGCAGCGCCTGATCCGGCCGCTCGTAGTTGACGCCATAACCGCCGCCGACGTCGAACCATTCGATCTGGTGACCGCGCTTGGTGAGGCGGTCGATCAGGTCGACCACTTTTGTGACGGCATCCACGTACGGCTGAATGAGATAGATGGGCGAGCCGATGTGCGTGTGGACCCCAGCGATGCGGAGGTTCTTAAGGTTGCGGTACTGATCGAACACCCGCTCCGCGCGCTCAATGTCGACGCCGAATTTATTCCCCTTCTTGCCCGTGGTGGTCTTGGCGTGCGTCTTCGGATCAACGTCAGGATTCACGCGGATCGCGCCGACCGCTTGCTTCCCGATGGAGGCGGCGACGCGGTCGATGTTCTCGATCTCTTCTTCGCTCTCGAGATTAAAGGCGGCGATGCCAACGTTGATCGCGTCGGCGATTTCCCGGTCGGTCTTACCGACGCCGGCATAAATCATCTTCTTGGGGTCACCCCCAGCCTGGATGGCGCGAAAAAGCTCCCCGCCGCTGGTGACGTCAAAGCCGCACCCCTCCGCCGCCAGGATTCGGCAGATGTTGATGTTGCCGCAGCTCTTGATCGAGTAGCAGATGGTTGGATTCAATTCCGCAAACGCGTCTCGAAACTGGCGGTAGTGGTGGAGGAAGGTAGCCTTGGAATAGACGTAACAGGCGGTGCCGACTTCGCGGGCGATCTTCTCCGCCGGCACATCCTCGCAATACAACTCGCCGTTCTTGTACTTGAAAAAGTCCATAATCCTTGGGGTAAAGAGGGTGGGATGATAGGGGAGCGGCCGCGTTTTTTGTAGGGGAGCTGCCCGCGCCGTCAGTCATGTCATAGATTGATTTCCACGGCCGGTTCGTTGCGGCACCAGCGGTGCCACATGCTCCGGTAAGCGCTTTCAAGAGAGGTGGTGAGGGCGGGAACGTCGCTCAGGGCACTGGTGAGCAGTTTCGACCGGAGCGTTTTGCGAAGTTCCCCGAGCGCGGGAAGATCGGCTGCCAGAGTTGTTGCGATGTTGATGTACTCATCAGGCGTGCCCGCGATGAGGTGGGGCAGGTTGAGATTGTGGAGGATGCTCGAGCCCCCGCGCGAAACGGTCCGGTCCCCGGTGAGGGTGATCACCGCCACGCCCATGTACGCAGCATCCAGCGTCGTTGCGCCGCCGTTGAAGGGGAAGCTGTCGAGCCCAATGTCAATCAGGTGATAGTCCTGGAGGTAGTTCGTGTACCGGCTTGAGGGGGCGAAGTCGACGCGATCGAGGGGAACACCGTTGCTCGCAAACCAGTTCGGCATCTCCCGGTTGTTCTCGATGCCGCCGGGAACGAGGACGCGCAGGCGTGCCCCCGGGATACGCTGGAGGATCTTCGACCAGACGGCAAGGATCTCGTCATTGACCTTCGCGATACTGTTGTAGCAGCCGAAGGTGATGTGGCCGCGAGTGCTCGCCGGCAGCTCGTTCACGTCGACGGCAATGTCCGGCGTGGGGAAGCACCAGTAGCAATCGCGCAAACGCACCAGCGCCTCGGTGTGCTGCGCTTCTGTGGCTCCCGGCGGATCGAAGTAGCGGTCGGTGATGCGGTAGTCCATGGCGCGCATGCCGGTGGTGGCGGGGTATCCAAGGTAGGTAACTTGGAGCGGTGCAGGCTTGCGCGCAAAGACCGGAAGGCGGTTGATGCCGCTGTGCGCGGAGAGATCGATGAGGATGTCGATCTGGTCGTGGCGAACTTGCTCCGCAACCCGATCGTGAGCGATCCCGGTGATCCTGCGCCAATGGTCGGCGGCTGCGCGAATCTTCTCCGTGACTTGATCTTCCCGCCGAGCGTCGGAGTAGCAAAACACCTCCACGTTTTGCCGGTCGTGCCGGGCGAGAATCGGCTGGATGAACCGCCCTAGAACGTGACCCCAGAAATCCTGCGAGACATAGCCGATGCGCAGCCGGCGATGGGGGTTACGGTCGTTCGTGTGCGGCGCAGCCTTCGCCGTCAGCGGGTCCGCCATCGCCGACGCCCAGCGCCGATGCTCGTTGGCGATCGCCTGTGCGTCGAGCTTGGGATGCAGCCAGAGGGTGAACAGCAGCGAGCTTGCGCCCGCCGAGTCGGGAACACCCGCCACGCGCTTGAAAGCGTCGAGGGCGGGATCAAGCTTCCCCTGCATACGCAGGCAGTTGCCGAGCTGGATCCACGCGTCGACGAGACGCGGATCCAGCGACGTCGCGCGGCGGAGGGCGGCGATGGCGTCATCGACGCGCAACTGCTCCCGGAGCGCGTTACCCAGGTTGTAGTGATAGATCGCCACATTGGGCTCAAGCGCCGCCGAACGACGCATCAAATCGATGCCTTCACCGCTTCTGCCAGTTTGGTGCAATACGAGGCCGAGGAAGTGGAGGGCGTCCGCATTGCTCGGCTGCTGCGCGAGGACGCTGCGATACGCGGCCTCGGCGGCCGCGAAGTTCCCCTGCGCCTGCTGCGCGAGCGCGTCGTCAAGCTTGCGGTCAATTGCTGATGCCATCCAAACCTCACGCGCGGAGCATCGGCTCAAGGTGATCAAAGGCCAGCTTCGCGACGCCGGCGGCGGTAGTCTCGTATGGATAAAGCTCCACGGTCACCCAGCCGCTGTAGTTGATCTCCTCGAGCGCCTCGAAGATTTCCGCAAACCGGATGGCGCCTTTCCCAGGCGTGAGGTGCTGGTGCACGCGGTTGCTGCCAATATCTTCAAGATGGACGTGAGCCACTTCCTCAGGCATGGCTCGGATGACCGCCGCCGGATCTTCGCCCACGCAGAACAGATGGCCCACGTCGCAGTTCATCCTGATCGAGCTTTCGCCAGCGAAGAACTGCTGTTTAAACTGGCGGTATTCCTCCGCCGTCTCGATGAACAAGCCAGGCTCCGGCTCAATAGCGAGCACCACGCCGAACTCCTGAGCCATCGGCAGCACCTTGCTCAATCCCTCTGCAAACCGCTCCCCCGCGAGCGCACGACCAATGGTGGTGCCAATGAGCGGCCCACCGGGCTGGAGGCTCATCGTCTTTGCGCCAAACTCCTTCGCAAGCTCCAGGCAAGCCATCGTGTGAATCACGCGCTGGTCGCGCTTCTTCCAATCGTCTTCGATCCAGGTCGGGTGATAGGTGTCGCCGAGGGCAAACAGAGTGAACGCGTTGATGTTGGAGACGCCCAACCGGCGAGACGCGATCAGGTTCTTCACCGCCTGCCGGCGCTCCCGCGGCATGTCGGGCGGGTAAGCGTGGGGAACGTCCGCCATCAGCTCCACCCCGCTATAGCCAATGTCCGCGATCGCCGAGATCGCCTGCTCGAGCGTGTTTTTCTTGAAGGCGTTGGTGGAGAAGGCGAGGTTGCGCATCGCCGCCATTGTAGGGGCGACGCCTGCGCCGCCCTAGCCCACATTGACCCTGCGCGTCCCATCTTCTACAACCAGCCCGGAATGTCCCTGAGCTACGAATCTTCCGGCGTGCGCTACGATTCGCTGGACGCCTTCAAGCGGCTCTGCCAGCGCGAGGCGTCAACCACCTTGTCCGCCCTCAAGCTGCACGATCTCCAAGAGCCGGCGAAGATTCGCGGTGAATCCGCTTATCTGCTCGAAACGCCCGCATCGTATCTCGCTCATGTCGAGGAGGGGCTGGGGACGAAGAACCTCGTCGCCGATGCGGTGCTGAAGCTGACGGGAAAATCGTTCTACGCCAGCATCGGGATCGACACGGTCGCCACAATCGTGAACGATCTGGCCACGACCGGGGCGCTGCCCATTTCGGTGGCAATGCATGCCGCGGTAGGGGACTCGGCATGGTTTGATGAGCCTCAACGCGCAGAGGATCTGGCGCGCGGGTTTGCGGAAGGATGCCGCCAGGCGGAGGCTGTTTGGGGAGGCGGGGAGACGCCGGCGCTGAAAGGAATCGTCAACCCCGAGACGATCGTGCTCGCGGGGAGCGCGATCGGCGTGATCTCGCCGAAGTCGAACCGCATCATGGGGAACATTGCTGAGGGTGATGCGATCGTCTTCCTCGCTTCATCAGGCGTGCAGACCAACGGGCTGACCCTGTGCCGGGCGCTGGCCGACCAGTTGCCGCAGGGGTATCTGACCGAGATGTCCGATGGGCGGCTGTACGGCGAGGCGCTGCTGGACCCATCAATCATCTACGTCCGCTTCATCGCGGCGGCGCAGCGGGCGAACATTCGGATTAACTATGCAGCGCACATCACGGGGCACGGCTGGCGCAAGCTGATGCGGCATCCGGATCCGTTCGTATACCGCATCACGATCGTACGCCCGCCGCCGGCGGTCTTCGATTTCATCAGCGACAAGGGCGGCGTCGACCGCCGCGAAATGTACGCGACCTTCAACATGGGCGCCGGATTCGCCCTGTACCTGCCCGCCGATCAGGTCGAGGCGGCGCTGCGGGTGGCCGCTGACAACAACTACGATGCCTGGCTGGCAGGGACAGTGGAAAAAGCAGGAATGCGAAAGGCAGTCGAGATTCCTCCTCTCGACATCACCTTTGAAGCCGATACCCTTCAGGTCCGATGAGTGTGTCGCCTTGCTTCGGGTTCAACTCGTGCGCGTGATCCCGCGACGCAGCTGCTATTGAAGTTGACGATGGAATCCAGAATGAGCCAGTTTCTCACCGAGACGGAGGAGTCGGGGATCCGAGTCCTGGCGCTGGCGCTGCCGGAGCAGTTGGAAAGCTCCTGGTTCGATGATCTGAACAAGGAGATGCTCGGGGCGATCGACGCCCGGCCGGGGGATCGGTGGGTGCTTGATCTGTCGAATGTGGACTATATGGGGTCTACCCTGCTGGGGTTGATGGTGAACATCCGCCAGCGGATCAAGCAGGCGGGTGGACAACTTGCACTGTGCTGCATGTCCGAGCGGCTCGATGCCATCTTTCGGGCTTGCTCGCTGATCAACATTTTCACGATCTGCAAAACTCGGCAGCAGGCAATTCGAGACTTGCGCTGATCTTGAAGATCATGGCTCGTTCAGCGGGACAGTCGCCAGGAGTTGTCGTGCCTTTTCGCGGTTGATCCTCGCCTGCACATGCGCCGGCTGAATCGTCAATGCTTGGTCGAAGCACTGGATGGCTTCGGGAATGCGGTTGAGCGCGAGCAGGTCTTGCCCCGCAAGGGAGTAGATGTCGGGAAGGCTCCGTTGGGCTTGGGAGGGGAAGAACCTTCGCACAATTCGTTCCGCAGCCTTCAGGTGCGCGAGTGCTTGCTCGTGCTCATGGAGCCGTGAGCAGACCACGGCGAGGTTCCCGCGGGCGGTGAGATAGTCGTCGATGTCGCGGTTGACGAGCTTGCGCTTGTCGATGGATTGCGCGAAAAGATCTTTGGCTCTGCGATACGACTGCATCGCCTGATCCTGGTAGGCGGAGGTTGTCGCGTGATCGCCGACCCGATTGGCGACAGAGCTCGCGCCGAGCAGGACGTCGCCGAGGTGGCTGTGGGCGCTGCCCAGGTTGTTGTACGCGACGAACGAGTTGGGGTTGACGGCGACGGTGTGCGCGAAGAGTGCTTCATCGTCGCGCCAATGTGACGTTTGCGAGAATGACTTGACCGCGAAGAGCCCCAGCACGATCAGTGCGGCCGGTCGCGCAATTGAACACGTCGCTGCGGTGAAGGCCAAGGCGAGTGCCGGACCGATCATCGCGAGATACAGGTAGTGATCCGAGACGGTGCTGTAGAACTGAAAGAGGAACGGCGTCAGGCCGAGCACGGGTGCGACGCAGATGGCGAGGATAAGAGCGGCGGCGACGTGCGGCTTGCGCCCTTTCCACCAGAGCAGCGCTGCGACGGCCGCGGGCACAAGCCATGTCCACCAGATCCAGCCCTGCTGATGAGCGGCGGTCGGCGTTCGGCCGTAATCGATGCAAAGCTGCGCCGGCCAGGCGAGCTGCCTGAGGTAAAACGCCAGCGCGTCGAGCGCCACGAGCGGGCGCGTCCACAGCGGCGCCGTCGACTGCTCGTGGCCGAACTGCACGAGGCGCGCAACGATCATCGTCCCGATGGCGACGGGCCACCAGCAGGCGGTCCAGCGCGCAACCTTTTTCCAGTTTCGGTCGAGAATGAGTAGATCGATGACCACGGCAACGGCAGGGAGCACCATCGCCGTAGGTTTGCAGAGAACCGCCCACATAAAGGCGAGCGTGGCAATAACGTAGTGGATCACCGCGCCGCGGCGCGTCAGCGACTGCACGGCCGCCACGTATTGCCACAGGGCGACGATCGCGAACCCGCCGTAGAGCAGGTCTTTCATTCCCGAAGTCCAGCCCACCGATTCCACCTGCACGGGGTGGACGGCGAAGAGGAGTGCGCCAAGTGCGGCGGCACCGTCGCGGACGGCGTTCTGTTCAGGTCCGTGCGCTGCCTCAACTTCAGCGTGACGATTGTTCAACAGCCGTCGTAACAAAAAAAATAAAGCGACAGCCGAGAGTGCGTGGATGGCGACGCTGGCCGTGTGGAAGATCCGGGCGTCGAGCTGGATGCCACGATCATCCGCCTCTTTCAGCTGCGCGACTTTCGCAAGCCCCGTCCAGATGGTGTAGGTGGCGGGAATGTACAGGCCGTACTCGCCGTGGGTCCAATAATATCGCAGCGTACCGGCGCTCGGCGGGTTCATGCGCGGATTGTTGTACAGCGTGTGGGCGTCGTCCCAGTCGACAAAGCTGTTCGCGCACACGCGGCTCATGGTCAAAAATGCGGCGCCGAAGACGCAAAACGCCAGGAGGAGCGACCGCGTGCGCGGGGAGCGATGAGTGAGCATCAACTTCTAGATCGGATATTTGGGCCCGTCGCCTCGCTTCACAATTGGACGTTATCGGGCGCAGCGGTCGCTACGGCGCGAGCTGGGTGGTGGGGTTCTGCTGGAGCGATTGGAGGACGTCCTCGCGCTCCCGTTGGTATTCAGCGTTGTTCGGTTCATCCCGCAGGGCGTCATTCATCCAGTTGAGCGATTCGCCGTAGCGGCGAAGCTCGAAAAGATCTCGCCCGATGGCGCGCTTCAGCGCAGGCGCTTGCTTGCGGAGCACCTCGGGGCGCCCCGTGAGGATCTGCCACGCCCTTTGGTGTTCCGCGAGTGCAAGGTCAGGTTGACCAAGTTCAATATACGCGTACCCCAGGTTGAGGTGACCGTCGAAGTATTCGTCTTTCCCGCGAGCGCGCTCGTAGGCGGCGATCGACTGGCGATAAAGCTCTGCGGACCGCTCCAGGAGCTGGCGCGAACGAATGCCGGCAGCTTCGGCGGGTTCCCTGGCGCCGTATTGCTCACCAATTCGCGCGGCGCGCTTCAAGCGTATCGCGTCGTTGTAGATCGGGCTGGCGAGATTGTGATAGGCAAGGAAGCTGTCGGGATTAACGCTCAGCACGTGCGCGAAGAGCGTCTGATCGTTCTGCCACACCGCCGCTTGCAAAACGGATCGGACGGCCAGGAGGACAATCACCACCCATAGGACGATCGTCAGCCAGCGATGCCGAAAGATCATGACGATGCATGCCGCCAGGATGCTGACGCCCGCCATCGCGGTGTAGAGATAATGGTCGGCGACGGTCGAATAGTACTGGAAGAGAAAGGCAGTGAAGCCGAGCGTGGGGGCTAGCGCAACTACGAAGAAGAGGGCGCCGGTGGGCGCGAGATGATAGATCGCCGGGGGACTTTCTGACTCCATCAATGAACGGCCGCGTGTCCAGATCCAGCCGATGGCGCCGGCAGTGATCAAGGGCACAACCCACGTCCAGAAGATCCAGTGCTGCCGCAGCGCAAGTGTGGGGGCTCGCCCGTAATCCACCGCGAGCCGGGCGGGCCAGATGAGCTTCACGATGTAGAAGGCCAAAGCGTCGGTGGCGACAAGGGGCCGGTAGTACCAGGGCGCCGTTTCGATCCCGGTACCGGGTTGAACGAACTTCGCGATAACCGCCGCCGCCAGCGCCAGCAGCCACCAGGCGGCAGTCCATCCCATCACTTGCTTGAGCGGTCGACGCAGGGCCACGAAGTCGATAACGAAAACCAGCGCGGGGGCAACCATAGCGGCGGGTTTGCAGATCAGCGCAATCATGAACCAGAGCGTTGCGAGCATGTAGCGGGCCAGCCGGTGTCGCTCCGATTGGGCGGCGCTGACGTAAGCGTGAAGCGCGCCCAACGTGAACAGCCCACAGAGGAGGTCCTTTCCGCCGGAGATCCAGCCGACGGTTTCCACCTGAACAGGGTGGACGGCGAAGACTAAAGCGCCAAGCAATGCGGCAACCTCGCCGCGGCGACGGGTTGCCGTGCGGTGCGGTTCATCGCTGCGTAGGTGCGACACGTGAACGCGCAGCAACCGCTTCACGAGCATGTACACGACCACAGCGCTCAGCGCGTGGAGGACGACATTAAAACTGTGAAAGACCCACGGATTGAGTCGGCTCCCCCGCTCGTCAGGTTGCTCCAGGCGCGTCGCCCAGGCAAGTGCCGACCAGACGGTGTAGGTTCCCGGCATCCACAGGCCATACTCCGCGTTCTGCCAGTAGAACTTGAGGTTCTCCCACGTTGGCGGGTTGAGCCTGGGGTTCGCGTAAATCGTGAAGCGATCGTCCCAGTCGACGAAGTCATGGGTGCAGAGCCTGCCCATCGTCGCGACCGCGACCACGAAGACGAGAAGGGCGGGCCAGCGAGGGGACTTCATGATCGCGCTTGCGTCGGATCGCTTCCGGCAGCGATGACCGCCGCCATCCGACCCGTGATGCCGCGGTCCCTGCGATGAGAGTAAAACTCATCCGCATCGCGGAAGGTGCACCGGTCGGTAATGTCAATGTGCTCATCCCGGATGTTGAGTTGATCGAGTTGCAGGCGGATGGCTTGGCGGAGGTCCACCTGGCCTTTGCCGTCATCCCGGCGGCGGACCGGGGCGTCCGGGCCGAAGACGCGCTCAAACTCCGCGAGCACTTCAGGTCCAACTTCGAACGCATCAAAGCTGATGGAGGGTCCGATGGCGGCAATGATGCTGCGGGGCTTGCCGGAAAGCTCTCGCATCCGTAGTACGGCCGCCGGGACAACGCCGGCAATAACGCCGCGCCACCCCGAATGGACTGCTCCAACGATCGCGCCGTCTTCAGTCGACAGCAGCACCGGCACGCAATCGGCGACGCGCACCGCCGCGACGCGCGTGGGATCGTCGCTCACAATGGCGTCCGCTTTCTGGCCGTTCTCAAACGTGTGATCGCGGCGAAGCTCCAGGACGCGCGAACCATGCACCTGGTGCGCGCGGCAGCGGTCCATACCCGCGCAACCGATGGCGCTGAGCAGCCGGCGGTAGTTCTCCTCAATCGTTTCGCCGGCGTCCTGAATTTCGCAGCCGGACGGGTTCCCAAGGTTCAGCGAAGCGAACACGCCCTCACTCACGCCGCCAAGTCGCGTGCTGAAGGCATGCCTGACGCCAATGCCCTCGAGCAGGGTTGAGGCGTAGAACACAACGCCCGTTGCTGATTTTCGCCGCTGCATCATGGCCGATAACATACGCGCAGGCCACACTGGCCTCCAATCGTGCGGCAACCTCTGGCTTCCGAATCTTCGAATCAACGGCCCCTGCGGCACCCGCTGCTCGTGGTGCTTGCGGTGACGGTGATCGTGTTTTCACCCGCCGTCTGGCTGCCTTTTGTGCGCTGGGACGATTACGAGGCAATCCTGCTGAATCCCATGCTGCGCGGAGGAGCATCCCGTCTGCCGCAGATTTGGAAGACGCCTTACATGGATCTGTATGTGCCGGCGACGACAACGGTCTGGTGGGTCTGTGCGCGCTTGACGGCTCAGCCGAATGCGCACGTGTTCCATGCGTTGAATGTTCTGCTGCATCTCGCCTGCGCAGCGGTCGTGTTTGCGCTGCTGGCGCGAGTGGTGCGTAATCCCTTCGCGGCGGCGGTCGGGGCGCTGGTGTTTGCGGTCCATCCAGTGCAGGTGGAGAGCGTGGCGTGGGCGTCAGGAACCAAGGATGTGTTGAGCGGCTTGCTGGTGGTCCTCGCGCTGGAGCGATTTTTGGCGCATGCCGAGAAACGACTGATTCGAAATTACATCCTCGCCACGGCGTGTTTTGTGCTGGCGATGCTCGCCAAGCCCAGTGCGGTGGTGACGCCGCTAATTGCGCTGGCGCTTGCGCGATCGTGTAGCGCGTCGACGATGCGACGTTCGGCGGGCTGGCTGCTTCCGTGGGTTGTCCTGACGATTCCGTGTTTGATCTGGACGCGCTCGATCCAGACGGCGAGCAGGGTGGCGGATGTGCCCCTGCATCTGCGGCCGCTGGTGGCCCTGGACGCGATCGCGTTTTACACCCTGAAGATTCTGTTTCCGGTGAAGCTCGCGCCTGATTACGGCCGAGCCCCCGCGTACATCATCGCGCACAGAGAGATCTGGTGGACCTGGCTCATTCCCGCCACCGTGCTCGCCATCGCGCTGGTCTTTCGAGCCCGGCGGATGATGACGGGCCTCGCGCTTTTCGTGATCGGGTTGCTTCCGGTGCTGGGGCTCGTGCGGTTTGATTTCCAATTTCTCTCCACGACGGCGGATCATTATCTCTATGTCCCAATGGTCGGCGTGGCCGTAATTGCGGCAGCAGCCGCGACTCGGGTGGACCGGACAGTGGGGCGGGTGATCGGACAGGTGGGAATCATCGCGCTGGCGACGATGTCCCTGCTTCAGCTTCGACATTGGCGCAGCACCCACGATCTGCTCACGCATACGCTGGATGTCAATCCTCGCAGCTTCGCCGCGGCAAACAATCTCGCAATCGAGGCGATGGAGAAGGGCAATGCCCCCGCAGCGATCGATTACGCGACACGCGCGGTGGGGATCAATCGCACCTTCGGCCCCGCCTACATCACGCTCGCGACGGCTCAACTTCGGCAGGGGCGGGTTGATGACGCGATTCAGACGTATCGCGCCGGCATCGGGCAGGCGCCTGCCGATACTGACTTGCTGCTGAACGCCGCGATTCTGCTGGCTCAGCGAAATGACGTGAATGCAGCGCTGAAGCTCGCGGAGCGCGCCGTACGCGTCGCGCCCGAGCGGCCGCAGGCGCGCAAGGTGCTGGGGTACCTGTTGATGGCCGTGAATCGTCCGCGAGAGGCGCTGGCCCAGTTTGAGGTTGTGGCGCGACTCGATCCAGGCGACGCACAGGCGAAGCGGGCCATCGTTCAGTTGCGCGGCGCGCCGGAATAAATAGATCAAGTTTTGTTTCTTGCACACTGTGCGTCACCCGGCGCGCCCCCGGGCAGAGTTTCAATTTCAACAGATCGTCCTTCACGCTACCATAAGCGATCATGCGGCCGAAGATCGCGGTGTTTCCAGGGCAGTTTGATCCCGTCACCAACGGGCACCTCGACGTAATCGCGCGCGGGGTGAAGCTGTTCGATGAGCTGATCGTGGGCGTCGGCATCAACCCGGAAAAGCGCGAGCTGTTCAGCCTCGACGAACGCTGCGAGATGATCGAGGGGTTGGTGAAGCACATCGGCGGCGTGCGCGTTCAGCGGTACACGGGACTGACGGTCGATTTCGTTCGGCAGTCGCACGCCACGGCAATCCTCCGCGGCATTCGTGATGTCTCCGATCTCCGCTACGAATTTCAGCTCGCGCAGGCGAACCGCGCTGTGGGCGGCGTGGAGACTGTGTTCATCATGACCGGCGATCAATACGCGCTGACCAGCTCGAGCTTGATCCGCCAGATCGTCGCGCTGGGAGGCGACATCAGCCAGCTCGCCGGCCTGCTCCCGGACCAGGTCATCCAGCGCCTCAAGGCGCGTCAGACCCTGTTCCGCCAGCAGAATCCGGATGCGCCGGCGACGTGAAATCGGTCTAGGATGGGGTGATGCCGACGGTGCTGGAAGAAGATGTTGTCGATGAGCGCGGCAGCGATGTTCCGCCAGCGGACGATTCCAGCGGTCGCGGCGATGGGGACGGCGGGGACCAGGACGAGCCTTGGGTGACGATCCGAGCCTTTTGGGAGCCGGTGCGAGCGCACCTCGCGCAGGTGCGCCTGGACGATGCGGAAATCGAAAGCGTCCTCCTCGATGAGAACGTCGTCGCGACGGATTGGCTGATGGCTAACGCGGTCGGCGGCATCAAGCTCAAAGTGCGGGCGTCGCAGGCGGCGCAAGCGGATGAGGTGTTGCGGGCGCATCGGGTAAATCGAGAAAGCTGGGAGAAGCCGGCGCTCGTGGATCCGGAGGCTAAAGTCGTTTGTCCCCGCTGTGGCGCTTCGGATGTGTATCAGAATGTGGTGTGGCGGAAGCTGATGATCGTGCTGCTGCTGGCGGCGACGGTGGCTTCCCTCGGGCTCCTGCTGTTCTTTGTGCTGCCTTGGCTGGTGGCGGGGCCTCGGCGCTGGACTTGTCTGCACTGCGGCTGGGAGTGGGTGGCGGAGGGGCGCGGCTTTGAGGTCGGAAAGTAGAAGAACCCACAGTTCAAGCTGCAAAACGGGTAGCGCGTCGGTATCATCTTCCCAAGTCTCGGAAGGAGGATCTGTGGACAAAGGTGAAGTAAGCAGGCGGATTTTGCACCAGTATCAGATTCGCGTGGATCCGGAGATGAGCGCCTACGTGCTTCGGCAACTCGAGCAGGCGGGGAAAGCGATCCGGTCAGCTGGCATTCCCATCATGGGCGGCAATGCGCGCACCGGCGTCCCCGTGCGCGAGATGGTGGATCCCGCGAAGCTGCTGGCGGCGGCGGAGCCGGCATGATCATCACCACGCATGCCTACGCGCGGGCGGGGCTGGTGGGAAATCCTTCCGATGGTTACTTCGGCAAGACCATCTCCTTCGTCATCCGAAACTTCCGCGCAACCGTGAAGCTATGGGAGAGCCCCCGCTTCGAGATCGTGCCTTCGCATGGGGATCTCGCCGACTTCAACTCGGTCAGCGACTTCCTTCGGGATCTGAAGCTGCACGGTTACTACGGCGGGCTTCGACTCATCAAGGCGATCGTCAAGAAGTTCCACTCGTACTGTCGCGAGCGGGATATCGGGCTGCACGATCGCAACTTCACCGTCTCCTTCGACACGAACATCCCACGGCTCGTGGGGCTCGCCGGATCCAGCGCCATCATCACCGCCACCCTGCGAGCGCTGATGCAGTTTTATGAGGTGCAGATTCCAAAGGAGATGATGCCGACGCTGATCCTGTCGGCGGAGAAAGAGGAACTCGGCATCCAGGCGGGGTTGCAGGATCGCGTCATCCAGACGTACGAGGGGATCGTCTACATGGATTTCGAGCGCTCGCTGATCGAATCGCGCGGGTATGGGATCTATCAGGAGCTTCGGCCGGAGAAAATGCCGCCGCTGTTTGTCGCATACGACCCCGACCGCGCCGAGGTGAGCGACATCCCGCACCGCAACCTCCGCGAGCTGTTCAATCGCGGCGACCCGATCGTGGTCGGCGCGATGAAGCAGTACCGCGAGCTGACCGATCGCGGCCGCGCGGCGCTGATGAGTGGCGATTGGGAAGCGCTGCATCGGGTGATGAACGAGAACTTCGATCTGCGCCGGCAGATCATGCCCATCGCGCCGGAAAACCTGCGCATGGTGGAGGTGGCGCGAGCCACAGGCGCCAGCGCCAAGTTCGCCGGGAGCGGCGGAGCGATTGTCGGGTTGTATAAGGATGGCCGACAGTACCAGGATCTGGTGGACGGGCTGGGCGAAATTCGCTGCACCGTCCTGCGGCCGTTGATCTTTGAATGAGGGAGAGTCACCACGGAGGCGCTGAGGCACGAAGGCCAATTTGTGGAACACAGAACAGAACTCCCCCCCAGGGCGCCTTATTAGAAGAAGGAGGTTCCTGTGCTGATTCATGAGGAGCTGACGGAGAACATTATTGGCGCCTGCATCGAGGTACATCGGGAGTTGGGACCGGGTCTGCTCGAGTCCGCGTACGAAACGTGCTTGCGTCATGAGCTTCGCCTCAGGGGCCTTTCGGTGAAGACGCAGGTGAAGTTGCCGGTGAAGTACAAGGGGATTGAGCTAGACTGCGGCTACGTGTTAGACCTGATCGTGGAAGGCATCGTGCTGCTCGAGTTGAAAGCGGTCGAGAAGATTCATCCGGTGCATGAGGCGCAGTTGTTGACGTACCTGCGCTTGAGCGGGTTGAAAGTTGGATTGCTCATTAACTTCAACAGTCCGGTGATTCGCAACTCGATCCTTCGCAGGGTTCTCTAGATCACGTCAGCGCCTCCGTGTCTCAGTGCCTCCGTGGTGAGATTATGTCTGTAACCAAAGCCATCATTCCCGCGGCCGGGCTTGGCACCCGAATGCTTCCCGCCGCAAAAGCTGTCGCCAAAGAACTGCTCCCGGTTTTGGATCGGCCGACCATTCAGTGGGTGGTCGAGGAGGCGGCAGGGGCCGGCATCAACGATGTGGTGCTGGTCAGCTCGCCCGCAAAGCGCGCGATCGAGCACCACTTTTCCACCGATCAGAAACTGAACGAGCGGCTCGCGGCAGGGGGGAAGGGGGCGTTGCTCAATTCACTCAACACGCTGATGGAGCTCGTGCGCGTGCGCGCTGTCGATCAGCTCGAGCAGAAGGGTCTGGGCCACGCGGTGTATCAGGCGCAAGAGGCGGTGGGAGATGAAACGTTCCTCTGCATGCTCGGCGATGCAATCTTCAGCGGGGATTCGCCCTCCCGGCAACTGATCGAGGCGCATGTTGAATTTGGAACAGCGGTGATCGGGCTGGAGGAAGTGCCCATCGAGAAGGTGTCGCGCTATGGCATCGTGGGAGGTCGCGCGGTGCGCGACGGCGTCGTCAACATCGACACTCTGGTGGAAAAGCCGAAGCCGGAGGAAGCGCCGAGCCGGCTGGCGATCGCCGCGCGGTATGTGCTGACGCCATCCATTTTCTATTGCATCGAGCGCGTCGCGCCAGGTGCGCTCGGAGAGATTCAATTGACTGACGCACTGAAACTCTTGCTCGAGCGCGAAGCGATCCACGGCGTCGTGCTGCGCGGGAAGCGTCACGACATCGGCAACCCCATCGACTGGTTGAAGACGAACATCTTGTTCGCCGCGCGCGATGCGAAGATGTGGAGCGAAGTTGAGCCGATGCTCAAGTCGCTGATCGACCAGAAATGAAAATCAACGTTGCGTGATTCTCTCGCCTCATGTATTGACGAGTGATCAAAGCGCGTTATCTTTCCTGGACAACGATATTCATGATCAGCGGACCGGCGGCGGTGGCTCCCCGACGGTCCGCTTTGTTTTTGGTGTGAAGCAACGCGGGGCGCGTTGGAAGCGGCATTGTTCAAAATCAAAATGCGCGACGATCGGCGCTGAAAAAAAATGCCGCGGGTCGAGCAAGGCGCTCGACCCGCGACCAGGAAGGAGGTCTCGAGTTGAATCGGGTTATCCCTGCTTCAGCTTCCGGACGAAGCGAACCGCGCCCGCGCCCAGGAGCACGCTTCCCCCGCTGAGCACCGCCGTGGGAACGGGAGCGACCGGCGTCGGCTGCTGCATAGCGGGCGCGTGCACCGGAATTTTCGCCATCATTTTTGTTTCCACCGCCGGCTCGTTGATCGCCATCAGATCTCCCCAGACCGCGCATTCAGCGGGACCGGGATGGGTGTCAGTGATGCGAAACGCCTCATCGCCCCCAACTGCGCCGGCGGCGCCGAATTGATCCGTGGTGGACGCAGCTCGCAACGATGCGCTCGAAACGATCAGCACCAGCGCGACTGCGAAAAGAGCCCAACTCCTGACCAGCATACAACCTCTTTCGTGCCTGCCCCGACGGGTGATCCCGGAGCAGGTCAGTGCAGCAAGTGTGACACAGCTTTGGCGCAAAGCGCCTTTCAGGAATCGTTTTGGTGCTGGAGTTGGATGTGTGAGCCGTATGGCGTGACGCCTGTGCCGCGCGCGCCGGGCAGGCGTTATCGGACGGTGGGAAGCTGGGGGAAGCTGGCGATGTCTAGGGGCAGTCGATCAGCAGTGAGCAATTGCGATGATTGATGCGCAGAGATACAGAGCGCGCTGCTACGTCAGCAAAGCGCGTCAGCACACGGAGTAGCAACTACAGATCGACAATGCCTGTTGCAGTTCCGCGGCCGAACGATCATGCCTGTACCGGCGCCTGCACGCCGCCGGTGTATTTTGCGTCCGGCTCTGTCGCCTGGCTGCTGGGCGTGGCAAGGACAATCGCCTTGTACCCGCCGCGGCTGCGGAAGTACGCCACCAGCGCGATGTAGAACACCAGCATAATGGCGGGAAAGATCGCCATGTTGGCGAGTGCGCGCTGCGAACTTGCCGCCGCGGCGTCAGCCACCTGCGTCTTCTGGTCAGCTCCGAGCGGCGCCAGCCTCGCGTCCAGCTTGGTGTCGTTTACCACTTGATACGGAATCACCTCATAGATGCGCTTCTCGTCGAGCACCTCCGGCGAGAGCTGCCCGTTAAGCACCACGCCCGGCGCCTGCATCGCGGCCGGAGAAGCTGCGATCGCGTCGATCTTCTTATCAGCCTGAAGCGCGCCGATGTACGGGAACCCCAGCACGCCGACCGCGAGCATTCCAATTCCGCCCAGCGCGTTCAATGTGAGAGCACCGCCGCGCGGGGTTTGGTCGGACACGATGCCGAGCATCGTGGGCCAGAAGAACGTCTTTCCGCAGCCATAAAGCGTGGCGGCCACGAAGATGAACCCCAGCGTCTTGGCGCCCGAGAGCAGCGTCAGGCCGATGATCGCCAGCACGGCGCAAGCCGTCAGCAGGCCCAGTGGACTGAGCCGATGCACGATCGGTCCCGCAAAAAAGCGAAGCACGAGCATGATCGCCGACGTGTAGACAAGAATCCAACCCGGATGGAAATGGTGCTTGGCGAACGTTTCCATGATGCCGGTGATCCAACCATCGGTCCCAATCTCAGTGGTCGCCAGCGGAATCATGATGAGGATCATGACGAACATGAACGGCCGCCCCAGCGAGCGGGTATACCCGGCAAATGCCGCGACAATGGCTAACCCCAGGAAGATGAATGCAGCCTTTTGCAGCCCAGACAGGGCGACAGCGCCGCCGTTGGAGAAGAAATCCATTAATTGCAGCACAAGCAGGAAGCCGACGACCAGCGCGCCCAGCACGCCAAACTCCGCAAGCATCTCTCGATAAGAAACACCCGCCGCCACGCGCTCCTGCACCGGGAATCTCAAGCCGATCAGGATGATAAAGAACAGAATTGCCGGCAGGGCGATGATCCCGAGCTTAACGCTCCACGGAATACCCGGCGCGAACCGATCCATCCCAATCGTCACGATTCCCGCCAGCACCAACCCGCCCGGCCAGCCCGCGTGCAGGATGTTCAGCCACTTCGTCTTGTTGAACGTGAACAGCGTCGCCACCACGGGATTGACATAAGCCTCCACCGTCCCGTTCGATAGCCCCAGGATCAAGGAGCCCCAGTAAAGCAACGCAAACGCCGTATCCTTGTTCCCATTGCGCGACACGTAGTACGCGCTCACCCCCATGATCGTCCAGATGAAGTATCCGATGAACGAGAAGATCATCGCCGTCTTGTACCCAATGCGATCGATGATCAGGCTGAACGCGATAATCGACACCGCAAAGGGCCAGATCCCAATCCCCGCCAGCCGCCCCGTCTGTGCCGGATCAAGTCCAAACTCCGTCGCCCACGTCCCCAGCAGGAACATCCGCGTGATGAAGCCGAAGCTGGTCGTGATCAGGGCGATGAAGCAGCCCCAGAACAAAATCTTCTTGTGCCGCTCGTCGGCTTGCGACTGCGCCGGATACTCTGCCGCGTTTGCCATACCTACTCCTTGGGCCAGGACAACAGCGAAATGAATTTCCCTATGATGCGGGCGGTGCTGGACCTATGCAAATTACAGCTACGGGCCAGACAGCGGGACGTTGATCGCCGCACGAAGTGCACCCCACGTTGTGTCTCCCTGTGGAAATGGGAAAATCGTGCGCTCTAAACCATCAGGAGAACCATGCCCGTCCAGAAACTCCTCCGCCCACTCGCCAAAAAAGAACTCCCCTCCAACGTCGACGGCCAGGACACGTGGCGAATCTTCCGCATCATGGCGGAGTTTGTGGAAGGGTTTGAGGTGATGAACCAGGTCGGGCAGGCCGTCTCCATCTTCGGCTCCGCCCGCACTCCGCCCGAGGATCCTTTCTACAAAGCCGCCGAGAAGACCGCCGCGCTCCTCGCCAAGGCCGGTCTCTCCGTCATCACCGGCGGCGGTCCCGGGATCATGGAAGCCGCCAACAAGGGCGCTTTCGAAGCCGGCGGCATCTCCGTCGGCTGCAACATCACCCTCCCGCAGGAACAGGAGGCCAACAAGTACCAGAGCCTCTCCCTCGACTTCCACTACTTTTACGCCCGCAAAGTGATGTTCACCAAGTACGCCAGCGCCTTCATCTGCTTCCCCGGCGGCTACGGCACGCTCGATGAATTCTTCGAAACGCTCACCCTCGTCCAAACCCTCAAGGTCGAAGCCTTCCCCATCATCCTCTTCGGCACCAAGCACTGGCAAGGCCTCGTCGACTGGTGCCGCTCCGCGCTCAACCCGCAATACATCGATCACGAGGACATCGACATCTTCAAGCTCACCGACTCCCCCGAAGAGTGCGTGAAACTCGTTCGGCGGGGGATCAAGAAGCACTGGTGGAAGCCGCTCGATGATGACCTGAAAAAGCTCGCCGCCAACGGCGGAGCCTCCAGCAAGTCGCCTGTCCAGGGCTCCGCCGCCGCCGACACCGGCGAAGGCACCCGCTACGGCGACCGCCCCAAACGTGCCACCCGCAAACACGCCAAGCCCTCCTCCAAACCGGAACAGTAATACCTCCCCTCCCACACTCCGCGCCTGTTTCTTCCCCTCTCCCGGTACCCCGGAAACGCGCTCCTCCCTAATTCCCCTCTCCCGGTACTCCGGGAGAGGGCAGGGTGAGGGCTCTTCTTCAACAACCAGATCATCCATTTCGCCGTCAATCACACTCCCTCTCCCGTACAGGGTTCCCGCCCAGCGGGATGGGAAGGGCGGGGGTGAGGGTCTACAAAATTTCCCCCAAGGCACGTGACAGCCCCTTACCCCGCATCCAGAAAATCATCTGGTAAATTACCTAACAAATACCGTACACTTTGCCTCATGGACGATATAGAGCGTCTCATCCGCACCACCTGGCTCCGCCTCTCCCAATCCCTCTCTCCCGCCGACCTCCATCGCCGCCTCGCCCGCCGAAACTCCGCCCTCCTCCGCCGCCCCCCGCGCGCCTGGTGTCTGGCGCTGCGCGCCTCCGACACCCGCCTCACCCCATTCCAAACAAGTCTCCCCGACTGGAACACACCCAACGCCGTCGCTCTCGAAGCACCCGACCTCAAAAAACTCTGCGCCCCCGTCCGCCTCGAACCTCCCGGCCAAACCCTCGACCAGGTCGCCGCCCTCCTCGGCGTCTCACGTTGCGGCCTGCGCTACGCCCGCCTCAAAGGCGTCTTCCAAACCCGCCACATCCCCGCCCATCGCGGCCAATGGGGCCGCCCCCGCCCCCTCCTCTACTGCAACCACGACCTCGACCCCGCCGCCCCCTTGTTCCGCCCACCCGACCCCGGCTGGTCCTGGACCGCCCGCTTCCTCATCGCCCGCCTCCCCGACGACCTCCACGTCACCCTCATCCGAGTCCCCGTCATCTCCTCGCGCACTCGGGATCTCGACCCCTCCCTCCTCCACCCCGAACACCCCAAGCTCGATCCCCCTCCCCGCAAAAAAAGCCCGCGCCTCCCTCCCCCCAACCCCGACCCCGTCTCCTACAAGTGGGACGGCAACCGCTTCATCGGCTACGACTGGCGCTCCACCAACCCCCACATCCGCATCGGCTTCGACAAAAACGAGCGCCGCCGCCAGCTCAACCGCGAAGCCGAAGCCCGCCGCCGCAAGAACAACC
>DASVUC010000114.1:0-35420 GCA_036387255.1 Tepidisphaeraceae bacterium
GAGGTCATCGCCCGCTTCGCCGTAGAGTCGGTCGCGGCCGGAGGAGCCGAGGAGCGTGTCGTTGCCAACCCCGCCGTAGATGCGGTCGTTGCCGCTGTTGCCGTTGATCACGTCGTTGCCCGCTCCGCCGTAGATCGTGTCATTCCCGCCGCCGCCGGAGATGATGTCGTCGCCGTCGCCGCCGGAGAGGTAGTCTTTGAACTCACTGCCGACGATCGTGTCGTTGCCACCGTTGCCGGAGATGGTCATCGGGCGCGAGGGGCCAGTCCCATGCAGGGCAAATGTAATGTAGTTGGACTCATCGTTTCCGATGACATCACCGTAGGAATCGATGACGTTCTCGATGCTCGTAAAGTCTCGCAGGTCTACGTTCCCTACCGTGTGGAACTGATCGCCGATGAACCCATCGCCGCCAGGACCGCCGTCAATCACCGCCTGCCTGCTCCGAATACTGCTTTGGACGAAATTGTCGTTTCCAGGTCCGCCAAGCAACGTCGACGACCTATCGCCCGATGTGGGCTCATAAGCGCCAAAGGTATCGTTGCCGGGGCCGCCCATTGCGAGGATGGGAAACCAATCGTTGGAGGAACCGAAGTTATCCTTCCCGCCACGACCGAGCACCGTCACGGCGTACGGGAACTGGTGCGAGGAGTTCCCGATGGGACCGAAACCGTCGTTGAATTGGGTACCCCCAACCACCTCGGGGTAATCGGTTCCCTTGTCCACCTCCGGGCCATCCACCTCGATCGCGAGGAAGGGTCCCTGGTTGATTTCGCTGCTCCAACCAATTTGGAACCCAAAAGCGTCTTTCTTTTCTCCATATTCGAAAACGTCGACGCCATCGCCGCCTGTCAGCGTATCGTCGCCGAGGCCACCGGCGAGCGTGTCATTGCCAGCACCGCCATCGAGCGAGTCTTTGACGCCGCCTCCCGAGAGGCTGTCATTGCCGTCTCCGCCGAGAATCGTGGAAAGCACGCTGGTCTGGTTGTTCACGCGATCGTCGCCCGCGCCCGCATTGATAGAGATTCTTTTGACTGCGGACAGCGGGAACTGAAGCGACGCCCCATCCATCGCCGCGGTGACCTGTGCGCCGCTGGCCGTGACGGTGATCTGATTGGCGGCGTCGTTGCCGTTGATCAGCAGCGTGCCCTGAGCGGACAGCTCGGCGAACGCCAGCAGCACCCGCCGCTCCAGGGGCTGGATCGTTGAAAAGACGCCATTGCGCAGGACGTGCCGCCGCATCACCGCTCCGGTTCGGATGTGCAAGGGATGAACCGCGTCCACCCGCTACCCCATCACTTCCCGCGAGCGATCATAGCCGGGGAGCCCAGCGAACCAAGCCAGAGTCGCGGCATTCTGGGGTAAGGAAGCAGGACGACGGAGCTTCAACTGGGGCGCCGCCCCACCCCCCCGTGACCCCGCCCATAGCTTCCTCCCCGATGTTGGAAAAAGCTGGATGTCCCCTTTAGCCTTCCCCGGGAGCCTGCCTATGGAAGAGGACCGACGCGACCTGGACTACGGCTCACCACCGCGACTTAACCGGCGGCGCAAGGATCTGTTTCGCCTGAGTCTCATCGGCATCATCTTCGGCGTGGCGTATGTCGTCTTCCTCTTCTGGTGGACGCTGTTCCACTAACTGGCGGCGCCGAGAACGCCAAAGGGCTAGGTC
Organism: Tepidisphaeraceae bacterium; assembly: GCA_036387255.1. Classification (GTDB taxonomy): domain Bacteria; phylum Planctomycetota; class Phycisphaerae; order Tepidisphaerales; family Tepidisphaeraceae; genus DASVUC01. The sequence goes on from DASVUC010000114.1 coordinate 1,670, forward strand.
TGATTGGCCCACCCTCACATCGGAGGGGCTTGAATGGGGGGAGGAAGGATGAGTGGATGAGGGGTCTGGGGAGAAGGCGAGAAGGAAAACTTGGGGCCGGATGGTTTCCTTCTCGCCTTTTCCCAGAGTCGCGAGCTTGGAATGTAAGGAAGGAAGACGACGGAGCTTGAACTGGGGCGCTGCCCCAGGCCCCGCCCATAGCTTCCTCCCCGATGTTGGAAAAAGCCGTCGGCAGCCTGCCGTTGGTACAATGGGGACGGATTCTCCATGAAGGCAGCGCTCCTCCTCATGTTCCTCGCCACCTCCTGTACGCCGAGCACGACCTCGGCCCCCGCTCCCTCCGCCACGCCGCGTGAACCCGGTCTGGCTGGTCGCACCCTTGCTGATTTCCCGCTGAGGACTGGCATCACGCGGTCCGAGTTTGAAGCGGTGGCCGGTCCGTCAACCCGAACCACGGGATTCGGAGATGTTCGATACGTTTATCCGCTGGGCGGCGGTGACGAGCTGTGGATCAACTATTGCAGAGAGAGCGACGATGCTCCTCCCGTCCTGTACACCGCGGAGCGCGTGCGGAACGCCACCACGGTCGACGTCGTGTTCGTGTATGGCGACGAGTACCGCACGCCAGCCCAGCGGCAGGAGATACGGGGTTCTGAGTGATTCCGCTCTCCCCTCACATCGGAGGGGCTTGAATGGGGGGAGGAAGAGGTGAGTGGAAGTGGGGTCTGGGGAGAAGGCGAGAGGAGAAAACTTGGGGCCCGATGGTGTCTCCTCTCGCCTTCTTCCCAGATCGCGGGGTGTCGGCGCCGTCGCGTCAGTGGGCTTCCACGATGATGTCAATCTCCAGCGTCGAATCCGAGACCGCAACCGTCGCCTGCTGGGAAGCCGTGCGATCAGGCCGCGACAGATGCAGCAACGTCACCGACGGGTGGTCCGCATTTGCCGGCACCGTCCATCCCGATGATCGTGCCTTGGCCAGCAGTTCTGGCAGAAGCTCGCGAGAGTGGAGGTTCCGGTAGCGGAACTTGTACATGCCGTCGCCGCGTTCGGATGACAGGCCTTCGAGAGATGCGCCCGTTATGTGGAACTCCGGAAACAGCTCGGCAATCTCCCTCGCTTGGGGTGGCCGGGTCATGATCCAGCGCATCACATACCCGCCGCAAACCCCGAAGATAAACAGCGTGGTCACGAAGCCTAGCCAGTCTCTACGCGACAATGTGCGGGACATGATCACCAGTATACCGCCCGCTCCGCAAATCGGAGGAGCTTGGGCGTGGATAAGGGGTCGTGCGTGGATAAGGGGTTGCAAGTCGATCACAGTGGTTGAAACTGCGTCGGAAACGACCGTTTCTAATTTGCCCCTTCGAATTTCGTGCTTGTTTGGAGTTTCTTATTTCGAATTTTCTCCCCCCCGCTGCCCGCTGCCTTTTGCCTCGGATGGAAATTCAAAATAAAAAACTCCAGACAAATTCGAATCAGACCGAAGCGGAAAATTCGAAACGGGAATCCTGGGGCCGAAGCGGATCTTCATCCGACTGGCGGAGCGCCAGCGCCGCCAGGGGCTGGGTCTGGCCCAGGCCCAGGTTGGCGTCGATCGCCAGGTAATCATCCGGCGTGATCATCCCATCGAAGTTCCAGTCGCCCGCGAACCACCCGCTGCCGGCGGGAACGGTTGCGCCCAAATTCGCATCCACCGCGCCGTAATCGTCCGGCGTCACCATGCCGTTCAGGTCAGCGTCGCCGATGTAGGTGAACTTCCCGCAGATCGCGCCGGCGGCCACGGTTTGCCCGCTGCCAAAGGGGAACTCGCTCACGCCGACCAGCGCATTATCAAACAGCGCGAGGATGGGATGGCCGGGCATCGTCTGGCCTGCTGTGGAGAGGATGCCGGTCGCGCCGGCGTCAGCGGAGTCGCGGTAACCCTGGAACACCAGCGCCGACAGTGCCGCGAAATTCCCCTGCGACACCACCAGGTCGTTGTCCTTCAAATCCAGCACGGCGGACGGAGCGAGCGTGAGGCGGACGGTGGTGAGCATGGCGTTGCCGCCGGTCGCGAAGGTGATGCGTGCGTTGGGCCCAACCGTCAGCCCGGCCAGATGTTGTGCGGATGCGACTGAAACATTCGCGCCCGCGCCCGCGCCCGCGCCCGCTCCCGCGCCCGCGCCGACGATGAGCGATGCGCCGTTCACGTCGGCGGCAATCGTCATCGCGCCGCCCGGAACCAGGACGTGATCACCGGCGGCGGGCGGCCCGCCCGGGGAAAAATTGCTGGCGCTGGTGAAGGACGAATTGCCCAGGTCGTTGGTGAACCGCCGCGTGACGATTTCGGCGCCGCCGCCGGTGACGTACATCGGCCGGTTCATGTACGCGTAGCGCGTCAGCCCGGCGGCGCTGGTGAGTTTCACGGCGAGGCGGTAGGTCCCCTCGGTCAGGCCGGCGCTGGAAAAGTTGAAGCCGAACGTTTGAACGCCTGAGACGTTGGGCGTCACGCCGGTCGCGGGCAGCGCCGATCGAGTCCCGAGCGTTTTCGCGAAGCCGTCGTAGGGGTTGGTGTTGTTGTCGAGGTAGAAGCTCGCGCTCCCTCCGCCGGCGGAATCCTGGTAGCGGTAGTTCAAGCTCAGCGCGTTACCGCTGTCGACGAATCCGCCCGCGTCTCCGGTCACGTTCACGGATCCGACATTCGACCACGGACTGCTCGCGGCGACGTTGACGTGCGTCCGCGCGGCGCTTCCGCCGGCGAGGCTGCTGACGCCGCCCGCAGGCCAGGTGGCCCCGCCGACGCGGGTCCAGTCGTAGCCGGTCGTCGCGCGGGGGTTGTTCGAGGACGTGTACCAGTTGTTGTTGATCGTGATCCCGTCGCCGTCGCTGGTCGCGGCGCGGTTGATCGTGCCCAGGTAGAACGCGTGGATCTCGGAGTGTCCGATGCCGGAGATGCCGGTGAGGTTGATGTTGTGCGCGCCGCTGGTGGCCGAGCCCGACGGCGACGCGTTGTTCTGGTAAATGTCGTCGGCAAAGACGACGTTGTCGCTGATGGACACGGCTGGGTCACCGCCCACCGGCACCGGATCCCACAAGGTCAGCGTGTCCACCCACAACGCATCCGCCGCCAGCTTCCGCGCCAGGTCCGCGACGAGCGACCCGCCGCGCGAATGGCCGGCGAGATGGATGGGCATTTCCGAAAAGGGATGCGCGGTGAGCGAATCGCCGGGGAGATTGCGAGCGACGGTCAGGTAAGGCTTGATCACGTTGGCGATGACGGCGGTGGTGACGGAGGGGTAAAAGATGTTGTTCGCCACCGCCGACCAGTTCACATCGATGATCGCCTCACCGGTGCTCCCCCCGCCGGCGGAGACGAGCGAGAACGAGCTCACCTGCGGGCTCGACGTGTTGGTGATCGTCATCCGGTAGACGTTCGCCCCGCCCATCTTGGCCGCCAGCGCGGATTCCATCGTCTGAAGCCAGTTGACGCTGCCGGCGGAGAACTGGAAGCCATGGGTGATGAGGGTAACGCCAGCGAGCAAACGCCGCCGCTCCAAGGGTTCGGCGCAGCAGCGGACGGGGGATATGCCTCGAGGTCGTGACATGAGAAAGGGACCGTGCCGCGTTAAGCGATGCAAGGGGAAAGGTAAATCAGCAGCAGGAGTAAAGAGTGAGAGCGATGGACGCTTCTCGGAGGAGGCAACGCGACGTTCCTTTCTTGGCTCCCGTTCGCTCCGGCGATGCCGCTGGCGCGCGCTTTAGATCTTTGCCAACAGGTCCGTCAGTTCCGCCACCAAGGCGGTGAGCTGCGGGCTCTTTTTCACGTGCTGGTTGGCGAACTTGATGAAGCTGTTCAGTGCATCGGTGGCGGCGGCGGTGTCATTGGCTTTGAGGGCCGCCAGCGCGGCGTCGAGCTGCTTCTGGAGCTGGTGGGTGATGCCCTTTTGCACCTGCCCCGCCGAGAGCGCGGCGGACCAATGGCTATCGAGGAAGCGCTGGAACATTTCCAGCGGCGTGGCGCGGTGGCCGAGGCGGACGTAGGTCGTGAAGAAGCTGTCGTCCTGCGCAAAGTTGCCGTAAATGTGGTCCAGCAGCCCGTCGTTGTTCACGTCCACGTAGCGGCCGGCGGTGCCGAGGAAGCCGGTGTCGAAAATGCCGGCGATCTCCTGCGGCGGCGCAAACGTGTTGCTCCCCTGGTTCAACAGCACGAAGTCGTTGTATCCGCTGAAATCCCCTGCCGGGTAAGACCAGAGGATGTCCGGCAACTTATCGCCGTTAAAATCTTTGACGTCAAAGAGCCAGAACCCGGTCGCACCGGATAACAGCGGCTGGAACGCGCCGAAGTGGCCAGCGCCATCGCCGAGGCGGATGCCGACGGTGGGAGTACCGTCGATTGTTTCGTAGTTCAACTGATCCGGCTTGCCGTCGCCGTTGATATCCGCGCGGATGTACGTGAAGTTTTGCGACAAGGGCACTGGAGGGGAGAACGTGCCATCGCCATTGCCGAGTAACACTCCGGTGCCGACCAGGATGTCGAGGTGCCCATCACCATTGCGGTCCATGACACTGGGGAAGAAGTTGCCGGAGCCCGAGACGAAAAAGCGAACCGGCGCGGCGAAGTGGCCGGCGCCGTCGCCGAACTGGATCGCCAGGCGCGGCTGCGTTGCCGTGGCGCTCGGGTCCTTGACGAGCACGTCCACGTGCCCGTCTTCATTGAAGTCGCCGAGCAACAACCCCTGCGTGTTCGGGATGGTCGGCGAGACGATGGGAGCCGATGCGAAGTGGCCGGCGCCGTCGTTGAGGAAAACCCGCAGCTCCGCCGACTGCTTGGTGACGACATCCATCACGCCGTCGCCGTTGATGTCGGCGACTTCTCCCAGCCCCGGGAGGTTGTCGTTGAGGAAAATTGGCTGCGCCCAGGTCCCATCCGGATTGAGTTCTTGCAGCGCGATTCCAACGGCACCGCTGGCGTTGACCCGAGCTTGGACGAGACGCTCAAGCTGCGGATCGGCATCGAATTGCGCCCCGTCAAGCGGCCCTGCGACGGCGAGAATCGTGGTGGGCCCGTTGACGTTGTCCCACTGGAGGATGGGCGGCTCGAATTGGAGTGGCTGGACGGCGGCGAAGAGCTGGCGACGCTCGAGCGACTGAAAGTACTGCATCATGTTTCTACCCTCACAGGAAGTGTCGCTGAACTTTACGAGAAGCACCGCCTCTCATGCAAACATTTAATCGCATATTTAGCAAGAATATGCCTCCTGATCATGTGAGCTTGCGTCGCTCACGTTTGGCTTCATCTAGTCTTGATCTTGATGGGCCCAGGGTGGAGGAGAAGAGGGCGACGCGGGCGTGGCCGCTACCAGGGCGATTCGGAACGTCGCGTTTTCAGGCTCGTCCGCCGGTTTGATTGCTGAACAGGTGAGCAAAGACGCGCTTAATCCACCCGTGTTTCGTTGCCGACTCGTCTTCGAGGGGCACGATTTCATCCATCATCTGCTCGACCGGATCGCGGACGGTCCTGACCATTTGCAACCCGATGCTGTAGCGGCCGTCGGGCATTTCGTTGCAGCGGACGACGGTGTAGATGGTGCTTCCGCCGCGGGTGACATAGGGCTCGATGACGATGTACTTCTGCCCCAGCGGCAGCGGCTCATCGTGCGTCGCGCCGATGCCGTGGACGGAATAATCCTCCACGCGCACATTGACGCGTCCCTTCCGCCGCGATGCGGGGCACAGGACGAGCTGCGCCGTCGACTGATGCGGAAACCGCGGCGCCGTACGACGATCTGCAACAGATGACTCAGAGCCCTTCACGTCGTTTCTCATCGGCCTGCGCCGCCTAAAAGCTTGATGAGAAGCTGGTGCTTGCGGAGGATTCGGCTCAAGCTTCCTTCGGCACCATCACGCCCCATGGCGTTGGTCCGGGACGGAATTCGCACATCGCGATCGCGCGGTCGAACTCGACAAAGCTCTGCAAGCTGGGATATCGCCGCGCATCGCGGGGCTCATGCCCGATGGCCCGGATGTGGTGGCTCTGCGCGAAGCGCTGCGCCACCCGATGCGCAATGCCGGGCTCGAAGCACTCGTGCAACTCCACCACGACGATGCTGTTTCGCAAAGAGGGTGCTTGAGCCGGATCCAGCAGATGTCCCTCGCCGCCCTCAATATCGCAGAACACGACGCAGCCAGGACTGTGAGCCGTGATCTCTTCCAGGAGCGCGGGCGAACATTCGCCCTTCACATCCACGCGATCGCGGACATCGTTCAAGTCTGCCAGTTTCCGGCACAGGTTCTGCGCCTGCGGATCGGTATCAAACGCAAGCACCCGCACCTGGGGGAGCAAACGAGCAAAGCCCACGGCGTAATACCCTTCGCCGCATCCGATATTGATGATGAGCCTTGGCTGGCGTGCGGCAATCTCGCTGATCACACCATGCAGTTCATCTTCGTAGCAGCCGATCAACTTCGGCAGAAGCATGCTGCCGGCCGCGTCGGGCATGTATGTCATCCCCGCGAATGGACCGTTCTGCACCGCGTCGCCAAACCTGGACACCAACCGCCGCCCCAACAGATCCATCTGGAGCTGGACCACCAAAGACGCGACCTGGCTGAGCACCCGCATCGGTTCGCCACCGGAATTGAGGATCTTCCGCATTTCCGCGAGCGCAGCTGGCTCACGCGGGCCGGCGGCTTGCGTGTCGGGTGCGGGAATGGGCAAGCGAGGCTCTGGCGTCTCTGACACGGCGGACCTCCTCCGCGGGATTGTACGGACGAAGCGCGGCAATCCCACCATCATGATCTGGCGATACGCCCGCCGCCCGGAAGCGCAGAGACGCGCTATCGGTCGCCGATGTACTAGATGAGTTGTGGACGAATCGGACGCCGTGGACAGGCGGGAGCCTTTCCGGATGAGAAGACGGCGATACCACGGCCGTTGCACGCGGCAGGTCAACACCCCAGGCGATGAATCGTCTTTTTGAGGACTTGGAAATTAACTGGCTTGACGAGGTGTTCGACAAACCCGGCATCAAGGCTGCGGCGGATGTCTTCATCCTCGCCGAAGCCGCTGAGCGCGACGCCGGGCCTGGCCGTGCGCTGCTGCCAGTTGCGCATCACGTCAAGTCCCGACCCATCCGGCAGACCGATGTCGCTGAGGAGCAGGTCGAACGATTCGCACTCAATCAAGGCGCAGGCCTCTGCGACGGTGCTGGCGGTGGCAATGTCGTACTTCAAGCCGCGGAGCAGCCGGCTCATCACCTTCAGCGTGTCCACGTGATCTTCAACAAGCAGAATGCGATGACAGCCCTCATGGTTCACGGCAGCTGGGTCGTTCCCCGCACCTGAGGCGACTGCTTCACGAGGAGAGTCGGATGAAGCACCCGCCGGCGCCGCGGCCATGACCGTCCTGGCTTCCTCAGGCATCGCGGGCGGTGTGACGAGGGCGTCAAATTCCAGCGTGACGGTGGTGCCGCGATCACGTCCCTCGCTGGCGACGGCGATGGTGCCGCCGTGCAGGTCCACGATGCCCTTGGCGATCACCAGCCCCAGGCCAAGGCCTCCGTATCGTCGCGTGACCGTTTTCTCCCCCTGTTCGAACGGTGCAAAAAGCCGAGGCAAAACATCCGCATCGATGCCGAGCCCTGTGTCGGTGATTTGAATGCGGAGGCGACCGGAGGGGAGGGTCGCCGTGCTGACGGTGATGACCCCACCGGCACCGGTGAATTTTTGCGCGTTGTCGAGCAAGTTGACGATCACTTGTTCGAGTCGGCTGGGGTCGGCCCAGAGGTGGTGGGTGCTGGCGTCGAGTTGCAAGCGCAAGCTGATGTCCAGGTCCTTGAGCGCGGCCTCGGTCTGGCGCGAGAGCCGCTCGAGCAGTCGGTGCATGTCGAGCGCTTCGTAATGAAGCAGGAGCTTTCCCTGGCCAAGCCGCGTGAGGTTCAGGAGGTCATCGACCAGCCTTGCCTCCTGCTCGACATTCCGCCGGATGGTGTCGACGTCCTGCTTGAGCTCTGGTGTCAGGTTCGCGGAACCTGCTGGGCTTTCGAGGTAACTTGTGATGGCGAGTATCGGATTGAGCGGCGTGCGCAGCTCGTGACTGACGACAGCCAGGAGCTGGTCTTTAGCCCGGCTTGCCGCCTCAGCCGCCTGTCGCGCCTGAACGCGCGCCGTGATGTCCATCGCTGAGGGGATCAGGTGTGTGATCTTTCCCTCCCGGTCCCGCAGCGGCGCGATCTGAAAATCGATCCACATGCGGGTGTCGCCCGCCATCCGAACGGGAACGTCGTAACGCACGACCTCGCCGCGGTTGGCGCGCTCGATGGCATCCCGTAACTGCTCTTGCACGCCCGCGGAATGATTCCACCAGAAGCAATCCCAGAATTTTTTTCCCAGCACCTCCTCGGGAGCGATGCCCGCGGCCTGGAGTGGAGCGCGGTTTGCTTCGATCAGGGTTCCATCCGGCGTGCAGACGCCGACGAAGGCGAAGAGGTTGTCCAGCACGCGGCGCATGAATTCGGCGCTGGCGCGGACGGACTCCTCCGCCCGCCGTCGCTCCGTCACATCGCGTACGATGCCGCTGTAGTAGCAAGGCGTGCCCTGCGCATCGACCTGCACGGTGAACTGGTCGGCCAGCCACCGGTAGACGCCGTCGTCACCGCGGAAGCGGTATTCAACCCGCCCTTGGCGCTCGCCTGTGCCGCGTGTGATGGTGTCACGGAAGCCGTCACGATCATCCGGGTGGATGCGCTCGAGCAGCGCATCGAGCGGAAGCTCGCGCATCCAATCAGCGCTGACGCCCATGACTTGTGATGTCGCCGGGCTGAGGTAGTCGTAGCGTCCGGCGAGAATGTCACGTCGATACGCGGCATCAAGGCTGTTTTCCAGCACCGAGCGAAGCCGCTCTTCACTCTGGCGCAGCGAGCGCTCATGGCTGGAGAGCATCGCAGTGGCGGCCCAGAGCATGCCGCCGAGGAGAATGATCTCCACCACCGTGCGCAGCGCGGTTCCAAATGCATCGTCATACCAGCCCGCGCGCTGGCCGGAAATCCGCAGCGCGCCCAGGAGCAGCGGAACCCCAATGATCAACACCAGTACGCGACGCGCCAGCAGAACCGCATGGCTGGTGTCCATAAACGTGCGCATCGGCTGGCGCTCCGGCGCGGCGGCAACCATTCCGAGCGCAATGGCGAAGACCACCGTGGCCGTCTGCATTGCGATGCCGGTGAGCCGCGGCAGCGTGTACATCTGGTGAACGCCATAAACGTATCCGACCAGCGAGACGAGCGAGATGCATCCGGTCATCAGTCCCAGCGCCACACCGAATCGACGTGCGGTTGCTTGAATCGCCGGCCGCGGCCGCGCCAGCAGAAACAGGCCCGAGCCGATCAGCAGAAAGCTGAGCGACGCAGGGGGTCCCATTCGACCGGGCGCCGCAGCCGCAATATTTTCCCAGGGATGGCGAACCAGCAACGTGTCAATGTGCAGGTTTAAGCCCGTGAGATGCTCGATGAGCGTCGCGCCCCCGATCAGCCCCACCACCACGGCGAGCAGCGCCGCAGCCCTGCGATACCCCGACACCAGCAGCCACAGCGCCGCACCCGCGCACCCCGCTGCGATTGCGGGGTTGACGAACATGGTGATCCCGCTGCCCACCCAATCCGTCAGCCGTTGAATGCGCAGGATCCAACCGAGCAGTGTGATCGCGCTGGCGAGCAGGGCATAAAGCGCCATCGCCACGCAGAGGTGGCGCCACCGCTGTGGCGCCGAAGACGCTGATTTGCCTGCTGTGGCAATCGTATTCACGCGGGCACAAGTATAAGCTCAGGCTGCTTCACCGCGTATTGCAAATAGTTCAAGCCAATCCACAAAAGAGCAAGCCTGGGTGCGAGCCGCATCGGCGACGTCGCTCCCAGGCTTCCTGGTGGGGATAAATTCTTGGAGAAGTTGGGGCGCTTCCCCCAATTCACATCGACTACGCGACGCCGGCGCCGCAGCACTTCTTGTACTTCTTCCCGCTGCCGCAGGGGCAGAGGTCATTGCGACCGACCCTGGGCTCATTGCGGACGACCTGCTTGACGGCGACGGGCCCTTCGCCGTCGCCACCGCCGGCGGTTGCATGCTCCGCCGCCGCGGCCTCGGGAGCGCCGATCTCCTTAATGTTCTCCGCAACGCCGTAACCGCCGACGTCTTCGTGGGTCGCCGCGGTCACGTTGTAAGCGCTCTTCGCCTGCGGCGTGGGGCCGGTGATGCGGGCGCGGAAGATCAGGTCGGTCACCTTATCCCGCACGCCGGCCATCATCTCCTGGAAGTAGCGGTACCCTTCCTTCTTGTACATGACACGCGGGTCTCGTTCGGCGAAAGCCTGGAGGCCGATGCCGCTCTTGAGCAGGTCCATCGCGTAGAGGTGATCTTTCCACGAGGTATCGAGGATCTGGATCAGGACGAACTGCTCGAGATCGGTCAGCTCCTTGCGGAAGCTTTGCCGCGCCGAGTCGATCAGGCGCTGGCGCAGGGGCTTCACGGTTGTGATTGTCCCATCGCCGCCACCATCGACGGCGGCGGGCGCGGGCGCGTCGGCGAGATCAGCCGGCAGGTACTGCGTTCCGAAGCGCTGGTTGAACGCCAGCGCCAGGCCCGGCACATCGGGATGCTCGCGCATCAGCCGATCGACCTCTTGCTCGACCTTATCCACACCATCCGTCGGCCGGAGCCACGCGTGCTGGTAGTCGCTGATGCGGGCTTTGAGCTTGCGCACCGACGAACTGCGGATCTCATCCAGGGTCAGGTCGACGCCGTAGCGGCTGTTCACCCAACCGCGGACGAAGTCGGAGGCGTAGGGATTATCCGTCGATCCGTCTTCGCCGCCGAAGGCGTACATCAGCGTCTGCTCGACGGGATACTCGATCTCGCGCTTGGCGTACGCGTCGCGAGCCTTCACCTCGATCAGCGTGACCACGTCGTCCTTGGTCTTGTTGGTCTTGCGGCCGGGGCGCTCGTCAGCGATGAAGTCCTCTGCCTTGAGATCGACGTTGAACTTCTCCTTCGCCCAGTTGGCCAGTTCCCCCTCCGCATAGTGCGGCTCGAGGTACTTCACAATGCCGGCGCAATCGCGCTTGTTGATCTGCTCGATCGCGCTGTCGCGCAGCTTCGCTTCCAGCTCGTGCACATCCATCGAGCGCAGCTGATTCTGCGACAGGTGCACGTGGAACCGGCTCTGGAGCCAGGACTGGAGCCCCTTGGTGTCCCACGCGGTGCGGTCATCGGTGTCCTCACCTGTGAACTCGCCGAGCGTGGCGGTCAGGCTCGTCACCGCTTCGGCGCGGGCCTGGTCCTTGATGTATTCCTCGAGCTCGTTGAACCCGCGAATGCCGCGGATGTCGTTAGGCTCGATGTTCACTTCAAAGTTGACGCGCGCCCATTCAGCAATCGTGGCGGCGACATAATCCTGCACGAGGTACTTGTCGACGGCGTCCGAGATCGACTCGTTGATCATCGTCCAGATCACGTCGTGGATCTCGCGGCCTTCCAGCACCTGCTGGCGCATGCCGTAGAAAATCTTGCGCTGGTGCTCCATCACTTCGTCGTATTCGAGGAGGTTCTTGCGCGCCAGGTAGTTGCGCTCTTCGACTTTCTTCTGCGCGCGGAGGATGCCCTTGGTGATGCGTTTGTCTTCGATGGCCATCCCCTCTTCCATGCCCAGCCAGCCGAGGACCTTGATCGTCCACTCACCGGCGAAGAGTGCCATGAGCTCGTCTTCAAGCGAGACATAGAAGCGGGAAGAGCCGGGATCGCCCTGGCGTCCGCCGCGGCCGCGCAGCTGGTTGTCGATGCGCCGGGCGGTGTGGCGCTCGGTGCCGATGACGTGCAGCCCGCCCGCATCGGTCGTTTCCTTCGTCAGCTTGATGTCGGTTCCGCGGCCCGCCATGTTCGTCGCGATCGTCACGTTGCCCACGGTCTGCCCGTGATGATCCACGTGCTGTTGACCGGCCTTAGCGACGATGATGGCTTCGCGCTCGTGCTGCTTGGCATTGAGCACTTCATGCTCGATGCCGTACTTGCGCTTGAGCATATTGCTGAGCATCTCGCTCTTCTCGACGCTGGTCGTGCCGACGAGGATCGGCCGGCCCTTGCCGGAAATCTCCTTGATCTCCTCGATGATCGCATCCCACTTCTCGCGCGCGGTGCGGTAGACGCGGTCTTCGAAATCTTCGCGGGCGACGCGGCGGTTCGTCGGAATCGTCACCACTTCCAGGTTGTAGATCTTGGTGAATTCTTCCGCTTCGGTCATCGCGGTGCCGGTCATCCCGGCCAGGCTCTTGTAGAGTCGGAAGAAGTTCTGGAGCGTGATCGTCGCCAGGGTCTGCGTCTCGGTCTTGATCGGCACGCGCTCTTTGGCTTCACACGCCTGGTGCAGCCCGTCCGACCATTGGCGGCCCACCATCTTGCGGCCGGTGTATTCGTCGACGATGACGACTTCGAGCTGGCCGGATTGGCCGCGCTCGACGACGTAATCCTTGTCCTTCTCGTAAACGACGTGGGCCCGAAGCGCCTGCTCCATCAGGTGAGGCCACTCCATGTTTTGGCCCACGTAGAAAGAGCCGACACCCGCCGCTTCCTGTGCGGCGGCGATGCCTTCATGCGTGAGATGCACCTGCTTGCGGTCCATCTCCGTCTCGTAATACTGCGTAACACCTTCCTTCTTCTTCTCCGCTTGGGCAAGCTGCTTCTCCGCCTCCTCGCGGCGCAGCCGCGCCTTTTCCTTGTCTTCCTTGGTCGCGGCCTTGTCCATGTCGCCTTCGGCGGTCTTGATGGCGCGCTTCGCCGCATCGACCGCTTTCTCGGCGTGGTCCCACGCCTTGTTCAACTCGATCACCTTCCGCGCCACCGCGTCGGCGTTGCGGTACTTGGGCGCATCATCGTGCGCAGCGCCGGAGATGATCAGCGGCGTGCGGGCCTCGTCGATCAAAATCGAGTCAACTTCGTCGACGATGGCGAAATCCAGCGGCCCCTGCACCTGGAGGTCCACGCGCTCTTTCATGTTGTCGCGCAGGTAGTCAAAGCCGAACTCGCTGTTGGTGCCGTAAGTGATGTCGCAGTCGTACATCCGCCGCCGACCTTCACCACCCGGCTCCATCTCAGCCTGGATGAACCCGACAGAGACGCCAAGGTTCTCAAACGCCGGCCGCACCCAGTTCGCGTCGCGGCGGACGAGATAATCGTTCACCGTCACCACGTGGCAGTGATACCCTTCGAGCACCTTCATGAAGCAGGCGAGCGGCGCGACGAACGTCTTGCCTTCGCCCGTCGCCATTTCGGCAATCTTGCCTTCGTACAGCACTAAGCCGCCGATGAGCTGGACGTCGAAGCAACGAGCGCGGAACGGAGGACGCGATTCCGGGTACAACCGGCGCACGCCCTCATAAACCTTCACCGGGATCTCCACGCGCTCCCAGCTTTCGCCCGTGGCGATCATCCGGCGTTGCACTTCGTCGTAAGCTTCGAGCGTCTCATCATCGAATTTGTCCGGATCGAAATTGCTCTCGGGGTTGAAGATCTGCCGGATACCGATGTGGCGGTCCATCGATTCGCGGATGATCGCGAGGGCTTCTGGGATGACGTCCAACGAGCGCAGGTTGCCGCTGCCGATGCCCTGGTGCAGTTCCGCGGTGCGGGCTCGGAGTTGGCTGTCGGTGAGGTTCGCGACCGTCGGCTCCATCGCGTTCACCTGATCCACGAGCCGGCGATACTTCTTCAAAAGCCGCTCATTGCGGCTGCCAAAAATCTTAGTCAATACTTTTCCAACAGTGGCGGACATGGGAGATCCCTATTGATTGATGAGGAGTGCGTAATGGGAAACAAGAGCGGACGCGCCAGCGCGCGAGAAAACGGGAAGACTACGGTGGGGTTTACAGGGAGGGAGGGGGAAGGCGGAACTCGAACGGAGCGAGCTGCAGCCGAACACCGCTCGCCGCTTCGCGGACTGCAAGCTGCGGCGCCGCAACACGTTCATTCCCCCGCGCCAGTTCAAGCCGGCGGGTTGCGGATGGAACCGATCGCTGAAGCTGCGTCGTCAACCGGGCGGCAAAGGTTCGCGCCAGACTCGCCGTCTGAGCGGGCTTGGCCTGCTCCGGCGCAGCGGCGACGGCCCGGTCGGCGGCCAGCGCCGTCGCAACCACCACCACCGCCAAGGCATAATGAGTCCGTCGCAAACGCATAAACAAGCAGTATCGGCCACTATCTGCCGCGCGCACGAGCGCGTCAAGCTAGCCCCACCTCATTACTACTTCCTCAGGACCACCAGGTTCGCGCGTACGTCCGTCCGAGCGGGCTCATCTACACCGGAGTAGCAGGTTCCAGTTGCAACTCCCCTACCGCCTTCACTACAATCTCCTATAGGGAAATAGGCAATGCTCCAACTCCAGCTCGATCCAGCATCTATCAATGCCCTGCTCGATACCCACTCTCCCTCCGAAGTGATCTCCTGGGCACAGGAAACCTTCTCTGATGGTCTTGTGATGTCGTCGTCGTTCGGCTCAGAATCCGCAGCTCTGCTCCACCTCGTCACGCAGATTGTGCCTGACATTCGCATTATCTTCGTCAACACCGGATACCTATTCCCCGAGACGCATCAGTTCATGGAGCAGCTCCGCCAACGGCTGAACCTGAACGTCTGGACGTATCACACCAAGTCCGACCCGATCCAATACCTGAAGGATACCAACGAATTGGACGCCTCCGTCCGGAATGACGTCCCCCGCTGCTGCGCTGTTAACAAAAACGAGCCGTTCGAACGCGCCCTCCGCGAACTCGCCCCCAAGGCATGGATCCGAGGCATCCGTCGCCAGCAGGCCACCACGCGCCGCGATCGGCAGGTGCTGGAGTGGTCGCCCCGCTACAACTGCTACGCGGTCTCCCCACTGCTGAACTGGTCGACCCGCCAGCTTCACGCCTACCTCCAGGAGCACGACCTCCCCTACCACCCGCTCTACGAGAAGGGCTACCCGTCGATCGGCTGCAACCCCCTCTCCTGCACGCGGCCTATCCAGATTGGGGAAGATCCTCGTGCCGGTCGCTGGGCCGGTAGCACCAAGACTGAGTGCGGCCTGCACCTTGAGTCTGATGGGTCCGGGATCTAGCAACCTTCGCTCCACCCAAGCGTCGAACCTGCGGTGCCCGACCCTCATTCCATCGATCATCGCCGCACCGTTTGTTTCTCCCGCCGCAAGCGTTCGAGTACCATGCCCGCCATGCGGAGGGCTCTCCATCTCATCTTGCTGATGCTGCTGGGCTGCGCCTCGAGCGCCTCGGCGGACACACGCTGCGAGGTCCAGGTCGGCTGGGGAAACGTCTATCGCGCCATGCGATGGAATCCCGTCTTCGTCACGCTTTCCGATCCAACCCCGCGCAGCGTCATCCTGGAGATCCAATCCCCCTATGACCGCCGGTACGGCATGCGGATCATACAGAACCTGACGATCGGGCCGACGCCGGTGACGGTTCCGATCTACCTGCCGCTTTCCTGGAACCTGGATTCGACCACGTTCACCGTAGCCACCGCCGGCGGACGGTCGCTCGCTCACGTCACCGCTGCCGAGAACCCGATCTACCGCCGCACGCCCGGTCAGGACCCGACCGGCGTTGGTTACGACCAGCTCTTCGTTGGCATTGGTGGCTCATCCTCCAGCGAGCGCCTGCTCGAGTCGCAACTGCGCGCCCTTAGCATTGTCTCGGGGTTTCTCCCCCAGTCTCACCTGCCCGCCGTCCCCGCAGGATACGATGCCCTCGACCTGCTGATCCTGAACACCCCCGATCTCTCGCGGATCGCTGAAGATCAGCAGCGCGCGATCGTTTCCTGGGTTCGCGGGGGCGGCAATCTGATTCTGTTACCAGGGCCGGAGCCGCTTCCCGCAACCAGCCCGCTGATCGACGCGCTGCCGTGTCGCATCGGGCAAACGCAAACGATCCAGCTTGATCCGCGTATCGTCAAGAATGCAAACCTTCCGTCGCGCTTCGCCTCGCTCACCACGCGGCAACTGACGCCGCTCCCGGGCGCGGTCGAGACGAAGCTCTTCACCTCCATCACCTACTCCAGCAGCACGCGCAACACGACACAGCCGACGACGCAGTTCGCTCCACAGCCGCTCGCGTACCGCGGCCGCGCCGGCTATGGGCAAATTCTCGTGCTCCCCACCGACGTCTCCACCTTCCAGTTCACCGGCACCAAAGCCGACGCCTTCTGGAAGCGCCTTCTCGAGGGACTCGTTCAAATCCCCGCGAGCGACCCGAACAACAGCGGCAACGTCGCCCGCCCCTGGTTCAACGGCTCCGGCGCCGACGTTCGCGAGCAGGCAGCGCTCTCCTGGGCGATGGAACACACGGGCAACATTCCCGGTGCGGGAACCTTCGGCTTCTCCTACATCGCGGGCGTGCTCATCCTGATGATGGTCTTGGTCGGCCCCGTCGACTGGTTCGTGCTGAAGCTCACCAAACGCCAGCCGTGGACGTGGATGACCACTGCAGGCTGGGCAGGACTGATCACGCTCGGCGCCATCTTCGTGGGCCACCTTTTTAAGAGCGGCGAGCTTTATTTCAACACGGTCAGCGTGATCGACGAAGCCGACGGCAGCCGCGTCGCCGCCACGAATCTCGTCGCCATCTACTCGCCGAAAACAACTGAATACGAACTCGAACAGGATCCGGAAAGCTGGTGGAAGCCGGCGAGCGAGCAGGTGGCGTGGTCAAGCAGCGGCATCCAGATCGACATCCCCTGCCACCAGGACTACCACGGCAACCGCCTGCTCCCGCTGCCCCTGAACGTGTGGAACCTCCGCTTCGTCGAAGGCGCCACTTACGCCACGGAGAATGCGCTGATTGAAACCAACCTGTCGGTCAAGCACGACCCGGAGCTCAAGAAGAAAGCGGTCACCGGCACCATCACCAATCGCTCCAACCTCACGCTCAAAAACATCATCATCCGCACCGACGAAGGCGTCACCCACGTCGCCAAGAGCGATCTGGCGCCCAACGAGACCGCTGTCGTCAAAGTTGCTTTCGATCCCAAAGACAAGCAGTTTCAAACCTGGCAGAGCAACGGACCTCAACGCTACTGGAACCAGAACACCGCCCATGCGAACTCCACCACCGTCGCTGCCGCCAGCGACCTCGCCGCGGGGCGCTCCGGTGACATCGAGAAGCTCATCAAGAAATACAAAGACACCGCCTGCGTCTACGCTGAATACGACGCCCCGCCCGCAACCGTGAACCTCGTTCAGCAAGCGCCGCGGCAGCATCACATCGGTGTTCTCCGCAGCTTGGTGCACGTTCAGCGTTAAAGGATTCGCCTCATGACCGAGCAAACTGTCGACTCGCCGCCCGCCGAAGCAGCACCCGCTGCCGCGCCCTCTGCGCCGGTTCACGCACCGGCGGTGTCGAATGAAGCAATCCTCACGCAAGGGCTGACCAAGCGCTACGGCGCGCTCACCGCGCTGGATCACCTCGACCTCCAGCTCAACAAGGGAGACGTCTTCGGCTTCATCGGGCCCAACGGCGCAGGCAAATCGACCACCATGAAGATCCTCGCCGGCCTGCTCAAGCCCACCGAGGGCAAGGCGTTCGTGATGGGCCAGGAAGTATCCACCCACGGCGACTTCGTCCGACGCAACATCGGCTACATGCCCGACTTCTTCGGCGTGTACGAGGATCTCACCGTCTTCGAGTACCTGGAGTTCTTCGCCAGCGCCTACAAGATCCCCCGCAAACAGCGCAAAAAGATCGTCAACGACGTGCTCCAGCTCACGGACCTGAACTACAAGCAGGACGCCCTGGTGAACTCACTTTCGCGCGGGATGCAGCAGCGACTGGGGTTGGCGCGCGTGCTCGTTCACGACCCGCCGATCCTCCTGCTCGACGAGCCCGCCAGCGGCCTGGATCCCCGAGCGCGCATTGAAATTCGCGAACTGCTCCGCGAGCTCCAGCGCCTGGGGAAAACCATCCTCATCAGCTCGCACATCCTCTCCGAGCTGGGCGAGTTCTGTAACAAACTCGGCATCATCGAACGTGGTAAGCTGATCGTGACCGGCACCATCGACGAGCTCATGACCCGCGCTCGTGCCCACCCCGTCATTGCCATTCAAGTTCTTTCCAATCCCGAGACAGCCGTGCAGGTTCTTGAATCCGATGCGCGAGTGGAGCGCGTCGAGAAGAACGCCAACGAATTGTTGGTTACCCTCGCCGACCCCACCCAGCACCACCACTTCCTGCTGGATTTGCTGGTGTCGAAAAAGATCCCCCTCCACAGCGTCGCGCCGCAGCAGCTCAAGCTGGAAGACGTCTTCCTCCGCCTGACAAAGGGGATCGTGCAATAGCTCCCATTCCCCACCTCCCCCGCCACAAGTTACAACTTCTTCATGCGCTCCCTCATCCTCTGGTTCACCCTCGTCACGCTCTCCCTCGCCGGCTGCGCCAAGTACGAATACAACATCGTCTCCCCCGACCAGCTCCGCGCTCACATCCCCAGCAAGACCGATCAGGTCACCCGCGTCGACCCGCTGGAGTATCGCTTCCGCTCGTATGAGAATCGCCTGGTGATCCGCATCTTCAACACGGTCGACGACCCCATCACCCTCGTCGGCGAGCGCTCGACGGTCGTCTCCCCCGACGGCCAATCGCATCCGCTCCGCCCGCAGACCATTGCGCCCGGGTCGTTCATCAAACTGATCTTCCCGCCGCTGCGCCCCCAGATCCGCCCATCGGGCCCCGTCTTCGGCATCGGCATCGGCGCTCGCGTCGACGCCGCCACCGAACTCCAGGAATCACAACCCAAGTATCTCTATAACGAGTTCCCTGACGAAATCCTCTACTGGGACTGGAACGGCCCAACCGACGTCACCGCCACCCTCGTCTACCAGCGCGGCGAAAACCACTTCCAACACCGCTTCACCTTCCACCGCCAGAAAATGTGACCGAGCACTTCAACGTCAACGATCAACCTTCCACAATCAAACCCATTCCGTTTCCCGTGTCCCCTCAAACCACGCCCCTCAACCTCGACCTCAAGCGCGACGAAAAGCTTACGATCCGCTGGCAGGATGGCCTCGTCAGCACCTATCCGCTTTCGCTGCTGCGCTCGCTTTGCCCCTGCGCCCAGTGCAAAGTCATCCGTGAAGGCGAGAAGAAAAAGAAATCACTCCTGACGATCCTCCCCGGCAACTATGCCGGCCAGATCACCGTCAAAGACGCCCAGCTTGTCGGCAATTACGCTCTGAAGCTGGAGTGGTCCGACAACCACGACTCCGGCATTTACTCCTTCGACTACCTGCGGGAAATCTCGCCAAATCGGTAGCCGTTGCCGCTCTCGTCATTCGCACGCGCTGGTTTTCTCCGGCGACATCCTCCCCAACCGAGTACGCCTGCAAGCACGACTACCCCCGCAGCCGGCTCCGGCACCGGCGCATAGTTCAGCACCAGATCATTGCCGCTGGTCGCAACGGTAAACCGGCTGCTGTTCACCGCGGGCATGAACGCACCGGCATCCACGGCGAACTTGTCAGCCGCGAATCCAACGATTCCGCCGCCTGCGTGCGCGAGGATCCACTGATACGCCTGCGAAGGATCAAAATGGCTCGGCACGCCCGGCGAGTTGGCGGCATCCAGCGAGGCGACGCTGATCAGGAACTTCGAGCCGCTCGTGTTCGTCGCCGAAATCGTCAGGGCATTGGTGATATCCAGAAAATCCATTCCCACACCCGAAACACCCGTCGCGTCGGCCACCTCGAACAGGTAGCTGCCGCCCGCGCCGAACAGGAAGCTCCCCACCAGCGCCTTGCCGGGACTGTTGCCCGGCGAAAACTTCCCGCCGTCGAAGACGCTCACGCTTCCGTTGAAGGCGCCCGCGCCTTTCACGGTGCTGCCGTAGTAGACATTGATGTCGCCGGTGATGGAGCCGTTGTTGACGAGCAGGCCGCCGCTGATGTCGAAGCTGGTGCCGTCGAGCATCTGGATCGCGCCGCCCGGCAGCACCGTCGTGCGGCTGCCACCGCCGGCAACGAAGTTGGTCTGGCTGTTGTTGAACGTCCCGCCAGAGGCGACGTTGATCACACCGAGACTATCTACCGCATCGACGTTCGCCGTTGCATTGACGTTCAAGATCCCGCTGGCGCCCATGGTCCCGCCGTCCCATGTGACGTTCGTGTTGGCGTTCAATCGCCCGCTGTTTGAAAAGTTCACCAGGCTCGCCGGCGCGTTCAGCGTCAGCACGCTCCCGTTGAGCGCGTTGGTGCCGGTGAACGTGCTGGCCGTTGCGCCCGATGTTGTTTGCGTCCCTGGCCCGCGCAGGAACCCACCGTTGATCCGCGCGCCCACATAGTCGATCGTACCTCCCGCATCTGCGCGAAGCGTGGCGACCGCATTGGTCATGACCGTGCCCGCCAGCGCCACCGAACCGCCCGCATGCGCGTAATAGGTGGAGCCAGCCGCCTGCGCCAGAATCTTTAGCGTCCCGTTGTTGACGGTCGTCGACCCGCTGTTCAGGCTCGATCCGATCTGCAACAGACCTGCGCCTTCTTTGACCAGGTTGCCCGTACCGGACACATTTCCAGCGAAGCTCGCAGAGGTGTTGTTCCCGCCGACATACAACGTCGGCGACGCACTGATCGAGCCGCTGAGGAAGGCGTCACCGTCGCCGCTCAAGTTCCCGATTCGTTGATCGGTGCCGATGCGAAGCTGCGCCGGCGCTGTCAGCGAGAACGTCGACAGCGGAGCCAGCAGGTACGCGCCGGATGTCGACAGCGTCCCTCCGCCGATGCTCGTCGGACCCGAATAAGATGATGCCGTGATGAAAGTGACGAAGCCGGTCCCGGTCTTGGAGAAACTGCCGTTTCCGCTGATGTTGGCGCTGATCTGTCCGCTGCCGCTGCTCACGATCGAGCCGGCGTTGACGATATTCCCCGTGATCGCCGGCGCGGGCGCCTCGACCGCGCCGCCCTGAATCAACAGGTTGATGTTGCCGCTTCGAGCGTTGGCGAGGGTAAACGTGCCTGCGGATTGCTTAATGAGCGAGCCGCTCCCGAAGAGGGACCCGCTGAAGTTTCCGCTCGACACGCTCAGCGAAGTCCCGGCAAGCGATAGCGTTCCGCTGCCGGTCAAAGAACCGAGCGATTGGCTGGCGCTCGAGAAACTCACCTGGCCGCTCGCAGTCAGATTCGTCGACGGGTTGAGGCTTCCCGCGATATCCAGCGTCGAGAAACTGTTCACCGACACCGCGCTGCTCGCGAGTCCGCCTGCCGAAGTGATAATGGCTTTCCCAGCGCTGATGTTGGTTAAACCGCTGTACGTGTTGAGCCCATCGAGCACGAGTGTTCCCGCGCCGGTCTTGGTGATGCCTTTGTTCGTCCCGCTGATGGCGCTGCTGATGACGGTGGTTGCGCCGGTGTTGGAAACCACAACGTTGCCCGAGGCTCCAAGCGCGATGTTCATCGGCGCGTTCGGGCCGTTCTTCAGCGTCAGCGTGTTCGATGACGAACCGTTGCTCAGAAGTGTGCCCGCCGCGTTGACGTTGAGCGTGAGCGTTCCCGGCGTGGAGGAGCTGTTCTGGATGGTCAGGTCGCGGTTGCCGCTGGCATTGATGGCGGCGATCGCCTGGTTCGCAGCGCCGTTGTTCGTTGCCCCCGCCATGTTGATCCCGACCGTGAGCGGCGTCCCAGCCGCGCTGAACGTCGCGTCATCGAATGACGCCGGAACGTGTTCCGTGCCGCTGATCGGATCCGTGGCCCAGTTTGCCGCCTCCGTCCATTCCGTGCCCGTCCCCGCCGAACCTCCGTCCCAAACGATGGACTTGGGGCTGCTGGACGTGCTGGATGTCGTGAACAACACGCCGATGCTGTTGGTGTAAGCGCCCTGCGTGTTGGTGCTCAGTACATTGAAGTTGACGCCGTCTACTCGTCCCGAGGCGTAAGTGATTGCGATGCCTGTGGTGGCGTACGGCTTGACGACATTGAAGGCGGTTGTTCCATTTCCGACTGCGTTGACATTTACGGTGAAGCTCGCCATTTTGAATTCCCAAAGGCTCGCGTTCACCTGCTGCCCCACCGTCCCGCCTGCCATAACGTGCCCGCTGGCGCGGGCCATCATATAAGATGTGTCCGCGATGGCTGTCGACTTGCTCCCCCAGTCGGTGATGCCATCAGCGTTAACGTCAGCGCCGCCGCCGTTTCGATAAATGGGAACCGACCCTGAGTACGATTGGAAATCTGTAGTTACCTGCCCATCCGACAGCCCGCCGCTCGTCATCGCGCCGCCCGCCGTCTGCGTGCTGAAGATGTCGATGTAACTGAGCTGCACACCCTCGTTGGTGCTGTCCGCATCCGCGCCGCTCACGCGCACCCACAAATCCAGCGTGTACGCGCCCGGCGTTGTCACCAGCATGTTGTGCGATCCATCGGCGAAACGCAGGTCGTAGTAAATACCCGCTGCAGCGTGTTGCCCCGCCGCCGCCATTGTCGCCAGAAGAAGGGCGCGCACGCCCCGCCGAGAAGTCCGCTTGCCCATCATTGCCGCTCCCATTCGCCCACCCAAAAAGTGCCCAGAGTGATTGTGCAGATCGCAAAGCCGAACGCAATAATCGCCACAGCCCGCGATAATGAGGGGAAAACGCGATGAAGAGCCCGATGCTCAGCCGCCCCCGATTCGTCGCGCTTCGACAAAAGAGCGGGCGATGGGGCTCGAACCCACAACAGCCAGCTTGGAAGGCTGGCACTCTGCCAATTGAGTTACGCCCGCAAGAGTGCCCAGTTTGTATCCGCCCTGCCTCAGCGCTTCAAGCCATTTCCCAAATTACGCCGCTTTTGCAGCACCATCGCCCACCCCTCCACCGGCCGGGCGTGCTCCATCCGCAGGTGCACCGGTTCGATTTTTCTGATCTCAAACCCGCTCTTCGTCGCCAGCGCTTCCAGGTAGCTCATCGAATGCGTGTACCGCCGCAGTGAGTGCAGCCGGAAGCCCGCCTCTTTCTGCGACTCGATGGAGAAAACGAACAACCCACCTTCGCGCAGGGCTTCCGCCGACGCAGGGAACACGTCGCTCAAGTCGCCGATGTAGATAAACAAATCCGCCGCGATGATCAGGTCGAACTCGGCCGGACGCTGCCGCAGGAACGTCGTCACGTCCCCCACGTGCAGTTCGTCATAGATCCCGCGCCGTCGCGACGCTTCGATCATCCTTGGCGCCAGGTCCACGCCGACCAGCCGGCTCGCGCGGGTCCGAAACGGCACGCCGCTCAATCCGGTCCCGCACCCGAGATCCGCGATCTCCACCTTCTGCTCCCCCAGCATCTCCTTCACCGCCTGATAAAGCTGCCGCGGCGCATCGTACTTCAGCGTTTGCACCATGTGCTCGTCGAAGCGCACCGAGAAATCATTGAACAGCGCCACGATATAATCCGCCGGCGCGATAGGCGGCGGCGTCGCATCCTCCCCCATCGCGGCGATATCGAACTGCACGCGATCCGGATCGGACGCCAGGCGCTTGGCGCGCTCGAACATCTCAACCGCTTCCCGCTTCCTCCCCGCGCGTTCCAGCAGGATCGCCAGCCCGTATACCGCATCGAAATCTTCCGGCCCACCCGCCACCGCTTCCTGCGCCGTCGCCAGCGCTTCAGCGTTCTTCCCCATCGCGTGCAGCGCCATCGCCAGAGCATGCCGCGCCTTCGTCAGCGCCGGGTCCAGCGCCAAGCAGCGGCGGTAACACTCCACGGCCTGCGCCGTTTCCCCCAGCGACTCCAGCACGTGTCCCAGCGACAGTTGATCCTCGACATTACTTGAATCCAATGCCAGCGATCGCTGGTATGCCTCTGCCGCCTCCTTCATCCGCCCCTGCAATGCCAGCACACCTGCGAGATTCGACTGCGCCAGCGCGTGCCTCGGATTGAGCGCGACGGCACGACGGTAACTCTCCTCCGCCGCGCCAAGCTCGCCGCGGGACGAATAGATCGCACCGAGGTTGTTGTGCGCCCGCGCATTGGGCGTCAGTAGAAGTCCCCGCTTGTACGCCTCCTCGGCCTCTTGTGTCTGGCCCTGCGACTGGAGCAGCAGCGCCAGGTTGAAAATTGCCTCCGCTCCGTCCGGCTTCAGCTCCGAAGCTCGGCGATAGCTCGCGATGGCTTCATGGAGCGCGCCACGCGCCTGGAGCATCTGCGCCAGGTTCGCATGAAATTCCGCCACATCCGGCAGCAGTTCGATCGCACGCCGCACCAGCCGCAACCCCTCGTCGAGATCCCCCCGCTGCGCCACCAGGAGCCCCAGCAGATGCAGCACCGCCGGCTCGTCAGGCGCCTGCTCGAGGATCAGGCGATACAGCTTCTCCGCCTGCTCGAGCTGGCCCGATTGGTGATGCTTCACCGCCTGCTGAAGCGCCTGTTCCAAAGTCATTTCGGCCACGAGCGCATTCTACACGCGCCGCGCCTAAAGCCGATGATGCTGCTGACGGGGCGGTACAAACGCAGCGCCACCAGCATGGTCATCGCCCCACCTGCCGCGGCGTCGCCAGCGACACCAGCGACACCATACCTCCGGAACCGATGTTCAGAATCCGCAGCCCCGCGCTAACCGTTTGCCCGACGCCGACGGTGATGTCTCTGGTTGTCACGTCCGCCGATATCCGCCGGTGCACGCCAGATCAATCGATCACGGGGTTGATTGCCGTACCCGCACCGCTGATCGAGCGGCCGACTGCGCACAGCAACACCAGCGCCCGCACGGTGCTCTTCAACATCCCGCTGCCCTCACACCCCACGAGCTAAGGGAAGTGAACAACCATGTCTCCTAGATTGAACAGAGCGCATAACAAGTGCAATAAAAAAGACAGGCCGGCCCATTTCTGGACCGGCCTGCGGAAATCCACAACCACGGAGGAACTACATCTTCCGCTGGGAAGCGCCGCCACCATTAGGCGCCGCCGCGACCGCGGGGGCAGCCGGAACCACGGGCGGCTTGATGTCGAGGCCCGCCTCGCCGTTGCCGGCGATCTTGAAGCCCGACTTCTCCGCCAGCAGCACGTTGATCAGCGTGCCGAGCATGCCCATGCTCGCGTTGCCGTCGGACTGACCGCCGCCGAAGAACACATGCTGCGGGACCAGCGGCTGCTCGCTCTTGCTCAGGTGCTCCGCCAGGATCGCCATCGCGTACAGGCGCGGGTCGCCGTAGCTGCTCACCTTCTGCATCAGCACCTTGGCCTCCGCTTCACCGATCTCCTTGATCTTCGCGGCCTCGCCCTGGCCGGCGAGCATGCGCTGCTTGGATTCGGCCTCGGCGGTAACGATCGTCTGCTCGGCCATCTTGCGGGCGCGTTCCAGGTCCGCATCCGCCTGGTTGCGAGCGATCTCGATCTGCACCTTCGAGCCGGTCAGTTCCGTCTGGCGCTGCGCCAGGGCCTGCGCTTCGTTGAGCTTTTTCTGCTCGTCCGCGGCGAGGCGCTGACGCTGATAGGTCTCGACCTGTTCCAGTGAAAGCTGCCGCTGACGTAACTGCTCGAGCAGCGTTTCGATCTTGCCGCCCGCTTCGGCGGTGTCCGGCTTACCCACCAGCACGTCGACGCACTCGATGTCAAACTCCTGGAACCGGCGCTGAAGTTCCTTGCGCGCTTCAAGCTGGATGACATCGCGCTGCTGAAGCAGCTCGAGCATCGTGCGCTTGTGCGCCACGTCGCGGAAGTACGCGCTGAGCATCGGGTCGAGCGTCTGCGTGATCAGCTTCTTCACGTCGCCGAACCGCTGGATCACGCTGGGGGCCTTCATGTAGTCAATGTGCACCACCACGCTCAGCGGAAGGCTCGGCTCGTACGCATCCTTGGTCACCATCTCGATGCTCTTGAGCGTGTCGTCGTAGCGGTGCTGCTCGGTGCGACCGGTGATCCAGTGCAGCACGAAGTTCGTGGTGGGCACGTGGATGATTTGGCCAGCATACGTGTTGAAGGGATACTTGCCCGGGCCGAGCGGTTTCTCCCACACGCCGCGTTCGCCGCGAGCCACGCGCTCGCCGTGGCGGAAGGCGTCGCCGGAAATGTCCTTGCCCATCGGGCCGTAGTAGCTGACCACGACGCCGACGTACCCGATGGGAACGATCGTCTTGGGGAGCAGCTCAATCGTCGCGAACCAGCGGTTAAGGAAGTACGTGCCGTCCGTCAGCGGGACATACTGCCGGCCGCGCCGACCACCGGCGCCAAGAAACTTCTCAGGGTCCTGGTAGTTGTTGTGGTAATTCTCACCGGCCGGATCGTTACCCACTGCCGGGGCAATGATTTCACCCGGCGCCAAGCTCGGCCCGTCGTGAATCGTCACGATGCCGATCGAGTCGACCGCGATGCTCTTGGCTGGATCCAGCGGATCGACCGCGGAAACTTCCTCGCCGATAACAACCGGGCTGAAGCCGCTGACTTCACGCAGCTCCTGCTGCCAGCTCATCAGCTTCTGCATCTCGATCTTCTCACCGGTGTCGAGGGCATACACCTGCGACTCGGTGATGACGACGAACGCCGCCAGGTTGATCGCGTAGACGCCTTCACGCAGGATCGCGCGCTGGCGACCACGCTGGCCGCGCTGACCATTTTCGCGACCGCCGAAGAGGAACTTGGTCGCGTCCTGGAAGTTGTCGGAATCGACGACCCGAGCAAGCGTCTGTCCCGGCTCCAGCGGCTCGCCGTCGCGAGCGTAGATGTAACCCAGCTTGCCCTGCGGGATCGTCACCAGCGGAACTTTGTGGATCCGGTACTGCCAGCTCCACTTGCCGAAGTGAATACCGCCGCGGAGCACGCGCGCTTCAAAACCCGCTTCGCCGTTGAAAGCCAGGATGTGGCCCTGCGGCACCGAGCCCTTGCCCGACCACAGCTTCTCCACGATGCCCACGCGATCATTAGGGATGAACCGCACGCCCAGCGCCGGCAGCGTGAGTCGCGCAAAGATCAGAATGACGATGGCAAGAACAAGCACCGCAATCGCAATCGCGCCGCCTGAATCAAACAGCGCTGCCAGCGGCAGCATGGGTACACTCGAAAACATTGCTTGGATCATGGACATAACCCAGACCTCCCGGTGACTGCCTTGAGCGATCTCTCGCGTGTGCTTCGATTGGCCGATGCATCGATCGACCTTCGCGGCTCTTGTCGCCTCCGGTAAGAGTGAGCCAGAAGGCTGCTCCTACCGATCAAAGCCACCACTAACGCGGCCTGCGCCCATGCGTCACGAGCAACATCATATCGTGATGGTGCTAAACGAGTAGGAATGCGACACAAACATCGGCGGCGCTAAGTCCTGACGCTGTCGCCGTTTAAGCAATGATTGAAAAACAGTGTACCTTTATACCCTCAGCCGCGATCGCTGCGCCGGGTTTCGACGTGTGTTAAATCGCCGCCAGCTCCGCCGGTTTCCCCATCAGATCCCACGCACGTTTTCCGAGAACCACCGAAAGCAGGTCCGTCCCCCGAGCGCTGACCATGCGCGCCAGCAGCAGCGCAATCGCCAGCAGCGCTCCTGAGACGAACCCACCCAGGTGCGCCCAGTGGGCCACGTGATCCTGCGACTTGAGCGCCGTTGGCAGCACATCGTTCCATGCGATCCACAGCAGCAGCATCCAGAACCCCCGCATGCGGAAGACCTTCCAACCCCGGATCACCAGGATCCGAAACCACGCGATCATGTGAACCTTCTGCGCGGGGAACAGGACGAAATACATCCCAGCCAATCCCATGATCGCGCCGGATGCGCCCAGGTACGGCGCGAGCGGCTGGTCGATGTACATGATGTGGTGGCTCGCGGCGCTCGTCACCATCAGCAGTGGATACACGATCGCCATCTTCGCATTCCCGATGAGCTCATTCACCCGGAGCCCGAAGATCAGCATGAACAGCAAATTCCCTGCAAGGTGCAGGAAACCGCCGTGTAGCAACCCAGACGTGAGAAGCTGATACCAATGAAACTCCGCCTTGCGGGGCGGAAGCTTCGCCGCAACGTACTGGTCAATCTTCGCGTTGATCTCGCGCTCGGTTCTGCGATCTTCCATGCCCCGCCGCCGGCCGGTGCCAAACCGCTCCTGCGCCAGCTCCCGTTTCACCGTCTCCTTCAGCTCCTGTTTCGTTTTCTCAAAGTGCGCGCGCATCTGCTCGCGATCGCCCGACCACTGCATCAGCAGGATGCCGTCCTCCGAATCTCCTCGCTCAAACGCCCGCAGCATCGGCAAGTACGCCAGGCTCACGACGATCGTCGCCACCGTCACACCCCACACCACGTAGGGCTTGCGCGTCCCGAACGCTTCGGACGCGATCGGCAGCACCCCAATCGGCATGAACCAACTGATGAACCGAATCCAGATGCTCGCGTGCGTCTCAATCTTCTCTTCATCCAGCCCACGGCTCGTGACCAGCGCCCGCCCCGTCTTGATGTCGATGCCGCACGAGACGCAGATCTTCGCCCCTGGCGCGAGCTGCTGGTTGCAGCACGGACACTTCGGGCCCGGCATGTTCAGCGGAATCACCGGCTGCGGCGCCGCTCGCGGCAACACCGTCCGGCTCACCGGAATCGGAGGCGGCTCCGCCTCGTTCAGCGCAAAGATGTCCGCATCTTCAACGCCCGCTTCCTCCGCCTTCGGTTCCTCGAATTCCCGCTCTGCCGAGAGATCGTAAAACGCTCCCTCGGCTTCGGTCTCGAGTGCAAGCTCGTCATCGTCCCCAAGCATCGCAGGCGCCGCGGTAGCCATCGCATCCGGAGCGGCGATGCCGGCGCCGGCCATCGCGGGTTCCGTTGCATTGGCCGTAACCCGCGCAGCCACGCCGTCGCGCTGATACATCAGGACGTACTCGCCGATGCGAATACGGTCACCATCGTGCAGGTTCTCACACGAGATCGGCTCATGGTTAATCGCCACGCCATTGGTGCTCTTGGTGTCTTCCAGGCACCAGCCCCCGTCAATCGTCGGAATCAGCCGGCAATGACGCCGCGACACCAGCATCCCGCCAAGCCGGATCGTTGCGTCGTCACTCTTCCCAAGCGTGATCGCATCCTCACCCCCAAGCAGAATCTGCTCGCCTACGCGCTCCGGCCCTTCCGTGATCAGAAGACGCGATTCAAATCCGGCGATGTCTCCCCCAGCGCTGGTGGCGCGGAGGATGGCATTGCACCGCGGGCATGCCGCCATGCGGTTCAAGTGCTCGTCCGGCAACTGAAGCCGCGCCCCACATTGACAACTGATCTTGAGCATACCCACCTGAATCGGGCGATTTGAACGGCACCGCCTACGTCACCGGCGCCGGCAACAATCATAGCAGAAACTGCATCGGCAACTACGTACTTCCACCGCCGGCGACATCAAACCGAGCCGGAGAAACCCTTCAGATTTTCCAGATTCCAGCCGGCGCCTGCCCCAGCGGTGGTATAATCCCCCCATGCGGCATGACGCGAAACTGCGGTCTGTCGTGTGGGTTGCGGGGTTGCTGGTTGTTGGCTCCGGCCTTTTCGCCGCGACAACCACCTCCCCTGCCACGGCGCCGGTCGATCAAATCATCTCTCTTCATCTCCAGGATCCCATCAACGGGAGCGCCAAGTGCTTCCTCGATCTCGACACCGGCACAAGATTCCCGTTCGAGCGGTACAACGATGCCGCCTTCGTCCGCGAGCAGGGCGTAGACGTGATGTGCGAAACCCGCACGCCCGCCGACGGCTTCGTCATCTACGACCTGACGCTCCTGGATTTCCCAGATGCCTTCGAGGCCGCGCCGGAATATGAGACGCTTCGGCATCTGTTCGACGGCACCGAGATCAAGAACTTCGAGATGATGGGCATCAAGACATCCCTCCCAAAGCGATATCTGTTCCGCACCCGAGATGGCGCCATGGGCGTGCTCGAATTTACTGCGATCACCGACGCGCCCGCCGGATTGGACTTGCGCTACCGCATCATCCCCCGCCCCCAGCGCCCGCTTCCTCCGCCGCCGCACAAATTGCGGATCGTTAGGAAGCCGATCGACAGACGACTCGCTGATGCAGAAGTCGAGCTACAGACGATGCGCCTATCGCTGGGGGAAAAGCATCCCCTGTACCTCCTGCAGAAGAAGCAGATCGAGATGCTGAAGGAAGCGGCGCGCACTCCGGCGAAGGACCCGGTGTCGCAGCGCCTTCAGGATGCCCAGCTCAAGCTCAAGACACTGCGCCTGACGCTGGGGTCGAACCACAGGTCGATCCAAATGTTGGAGCACGAAGTGATCGTGCTGAAACGCAAAGTAGCGGAGCAGGAGAAAATCTTAAAACCGGCCACCTTGCCCACCACCCTGCCCGCCATCATTAGCCGTCAAGGTTGAACAGTTCCCGCACCTTCCCCCCAATATCGTCGCTCTTCATCAAACTCTCCCCCACCAGCACCGCGCGCACGCCCGTCGACTGCAGCTTCTTGATGTCGTCGAACGTGTGAATCCCGCTCTCGCTCACCAGTACATTTCGATCTTCCACCAGCTCCGACAGCCGCAGCGTCGTCCCCAGGTCAGTCTTGAACGTGCGTAAGTCTCGATTGTTGATCCCCAGCAGCGAGTAGCTCCGATGCGGAAACCCGATCACCCGATCGCGCACGCGGATCAGGTTATCCATGTCGTGCACCTCGATCAGGCACGTCATGTTCAGCTCTGTCGCCAGGATTTGAAGATCGATCAGCTCATTGACCTGCAAGCACTCGGCAATCAGCAGGATCGCATCTGCGCCGGCCGCCCGTGCTTCGTACACCTGGTACGTGTCGATCAAAAAATCCTTCCGCAGCACCGGCAGTTTCACCACGTCCCGGATCGCGTGCAGGTACTCCAACTTCCCTTGAAAATACTTCTCATCCGTCAGCACGCTCAGCGCATCGGCGCCCGCGGCTGCGTACTCCTGCGCAATCTTCACCGGATCAAAATCAGCGCGAATCACGCCCGCGCTCGGCGAAGCCTTCTTCACCTCCGCGATCAGGTTCAGCGCTTTCCCCTTCGGCTCTTTCGTCACCGCGTGAAAGAAGTTCCGCGGCCGCCCCAGCGTCTGGATCGTCTCCTTAAGCTGTTCGACCGGAATACGCGCTTTGCGCTCGGCGACTTCCTGCCGCTTGGTTTCGATGATTTCATCCAGGATCGTCGCCATAGGAAAAACGCCGCTCACGCACTAAAATCCGCCGCCCCACCCCCACAACGGGCCGCACGCGGGCGAGACAATCTAAGCCGGTCTAATCATATGTCAATTTGCCTCGCTCAGGACACCCTCACACTGCCGTGGCAAATTGGAATCGGCGTCGTGGGACTGGCTGTCGCCGCCGCAATCGCTGCTTTTGCAGGCGTTTTCCGTGCGCGATCCGTCACCGGTCCGCAGCGGCTTAGGCCTGAGCAGCCTCTCTGGCCGATCCTCGTCAGCGCGCTGGTGGGCGTCGGATTCTGGCTCGGAACACAAACGATCTACGCCGCGGGACTGGTCAGGCAGCTTCGCCGCGCGCACCCGGGGCAGCCGATCGACCTGCTCAAGTGGCTCTCGCCCGGCGACTTCGCCTTCCTCGCCACAGTGCCCGGCGTCGCCGGTTTCTTCGCTCTGCTGCTCGCCAATCAAAAGCTCGATGCCCGCCTGAGCGGAAGCATTGCCCCTTGGCCGCGGAAGCTAAGCGGCGCAATTGGCAAAGGCGCCGTCGGCACGCTGATCGTCTTCCCCCTCATGCTCGCCGCCAGCGCACTGCTGGAGATGCTTTACAAGCAAGTCGGCTATCAGCACCCGACATCCCACGAACTGCTGGCTGCCATGAAAGGCCTCACCAACCCCCTGACGAAATCGCTGCTGATCTTCGGCGCCTGCATCGTCGCCCCCGTCTTCGAGGAATATCTTTTCCGCGGCCACCTCCAGACCTTCCTCGCGCGCATCTTCGATCCCGCTCCCGCGCGCCACACAACCCCTCCACCGCTTCCGGGAGAACCTCCCGTTGATGATCAGTCCGATGCAACGTTGTCCGCCGCCCCCGCACGTTCGGCGCTCCGCGCCTGGCTCGCCATTCTCGTCACCAGCATCCTCTTCGCCGGCGTCCACCCTGCCTGGACCGCGCCCCTTATCTTCCTCCTCTCCCTCTGTCTCGGTTATGCCTACGAACGCACCGGTAACATCTGGGTCCCCATCCTCATCCACGCATCGTTCAACACCTTCAACACGCTTTTCTACCTCAAGACCATGGCCGGTTTGACGGTGCTGCCGGCACTCTTAGAATCCGCGCATGCCTTTGCTCGCTGAACTGTCTTCTCGCGGACTCGTGCATCAGACCTCCGAGCCCGACCTCGACAACCGCCTGGCCACCCTCGCGTCGCGCGGCCCCATCTCCTGCTACGCCGGTTTCGACCCCACCGCCGACTCACTCCACGTTGGAAACTTCGTCGCGATCCTCGGCCTCATGCACGCGCAGCGCAACGGCATCCCACCCATCGCCCTCGTCGGCGGCGCAACAGGACTCATCGGCGACCCTTCCGGAAAAGCCGCAGAACGAAACCTGCTCACCAAGGAACACGTCGCGCTCAACGTCCAAGGCATCCGCAAGGTCCTCCAGAAGTTCCTCGACTTCGATCACCCCACCGCCCCCGCCAAGCTCGTCAGCAATCTCGACTGGTTCGGCCCCATGAGCGCCATCGATTTCCTCCGCGAAGTCGGCAAGCACTTCCGCGTCGGCTCCATGCTCGCCAAGGAATCCGTCCGCACCCGCATGGAAGGCTCCGACGAGGGCATGAGCTACACGGAGTTCAGCTACCAGCTCCTCCAGGGATACGACTTCTACCGCCTGTACAAAGACCACCACTGCGTCCTGCAACTGGGCGGCTCCGACCAGTGGGGCAACATCACCGCCGGCACGGATCTCATCCGCAAGCTGGACGGAGAAAGCGGCAACGCCTTCGCGTTGACGATGCCCCTCATCACCACCAGCAGCGGCCAAAAGTTCGGCAAGTCCGAAGGCAACGCCGTCTGGCTCACCGCCGACAAAACCCAGCCCTTCGACTTCTACCAGTTCTGGCTCCGCACCGAAGACGCCGACGCGCC
The DNA here is from genome assembly GCA_036387255.1 of Tepidisphaeraceae bacterium. GTDB lineage: Bacteria > Planctomycetota > Phycisphaerae > Tepidisphaerales > Tepidisphaeraceae > DASVUC01. Next base: position 34,701 of record DASVUC010000114.1, read on the forward strand.
ACGCTACCTGAAGATCTTCACCTTCCTTCCGGTCGCGGAGATCGATGCCATCGTCGCGGAACATCAGCAAGCGCCCGAAACGCGCATCGCGCAAAAGCGCCTCGCTGCCGAGATGACCACGTTAGTCCACGGCGAGGAAGCCACACGCCAGGCCATCAGCGCCAGCGAAGTGCTCTACAGCAGCTCCGCCTCCGAGTTCACAGAAGAAACGATCAACGCTCTGGCCGTCGAAGTCCCCACCACCACCATCAGTCGCGCCAAGCTCGACGCAGGTTGGCCCCTCATCGACGCCATCGTCGAAACCGGCTTGGCTAAAAGTAAAGGCGAAGCTCGCCGCCTCATCGCCCAGGGCGGCATCTACCTGAACAACAAGCAGATCAGCGAGGCCTCCACCAGGCTGAATGCCACCAGCCTCGCCACCGCCACAGCGCTGGTGTTGCGCAGCGGCAAGAAGAACTACCGGCTGGTGCGGATCAGCTGATCAATTCGGTTTCGCCGGTGCTTCAGCATCGCCACCGACATTAATGCCAGCGGTTGATTGCGCCCCGCGCGGATCAACCATCGCATCCGGTTGCGGCTGAATATTTTTCCCGCCCTCGGCGACACCTTGGGCCACCGCGGCAGGAATGCCGGACATTTCGTTCGAGTTCAACTTCTCATCCGTTCGATCAGCAGGGTTTTGAGCGGGCATGGGACCTCCACCCGTCCCCCAGCAAGCAG
>DASVUC010000115.1:0-17244 GCA_036387255.1 Tepidisphaeraceae bacterium
CATTAAAATTAACGACTTACGACAGAAGAAGAAATCGGAAACCCGCTCCCGCGAGCCTTAATGTTTTTTCTGTCGTTTGTTGCTGCGCTGCGAGCGAGGCGCGCCCCCAGTGATGTAAAGGCTTATGCAAGCGGGCACTTAGCGCGGCTGGCGGTCGCTCTGGCGCTTCAGCTCGGCAACTGCTTCGTAAATCTTAAGCGTTGCCCGCTCAAGCGAATCTTTGTCAGTGGAGCGGGTTTCGAGCGTGACGGCGGGACCAAGCGTCAAACGGACCCGGTTGGAGAACGTGAAGGCGTGGAGCATGTTTTTCCCGCGGCTGGTGCCGTCGAGATAGGCGGGATAGACCGGCACGCCGGTCTTGATCGCCATCATGGCGACGCCGGTCTGGAACGGAATTAACGCATTTCCATCAGTTTCAATGCGGCCTTCCGGGAAGATGCCGAGAATGCGCCCGGCATCCAGCGCCCGCAGTGCGGCGCGGGTTGAAGCCAGGTCGCGCCCTGTGCGCTCCACCGGAATCGATTCAGCGCGCCGAAAGACCCAGTTAGTGGCTTTGACGTCGTAATATTCGCGGGCCATCATCCAGACGATCACTCGGGGGGAGACGGACTGGATGAACAGGGGATCAAGCCCGCTGATGTGGTTGCAGACGAGGATGGCGGGGCCGGTCTCGGGCACCTGCCAGCGCCCGAGGATTTCCATGCGGTGGTAGACCTGGGTGAACAGCTCGTTAAAGCGGAGCAGGGCGCGGACGCGCTGGCGGCTCTGGGGGTCCGATAAAAACGCGCGAGCGGCTTCGGGCACGGGGGGATGATAGCCGCTGCTAATATGGCCGCAACTGATGGAAGGGTGGGCGGGAACTTCGTGCGCGCGCTTCACGTCCGAAGGGCGTCTGATGATCTGAAGGAAGTTATGCAGTCAACGCAGTCGCAAGAGCTGCTTGTGGAGCAGAGCCGCCGGGGTGACCGGCAGGCGTTTGAGGAACTGGTGCGCTCGACTGCGCGACTGGTTTACGCCAGAGCTTACATGGAGACGGGAAACGTTCATCGAGCCGAAGACCTGACGCAGGAGACATTCCTGACCGCTTGGAAGAACATCGCGCAGGTGCGTGATGGCAAGACTTTCAGGCCTTGGCTGATGAGCATTCTGCACAATGCGGTCGTTGATGCGGCGCGGCGGGGTGGGCGGAAGAAGCGGCGGGAAGACCGGGAGATGTCACGCGAGGTGGAGCGCGTTGATGATGCGCCGGGGCCGGGGGAGCGGATGGAACGGGAGGAGCAGAAAGAGCGGGCGCTGGCGGTCATGCGGGGATTGCCGGAGGAGTATCGGCAGGTGCTGATGCTGCGATATTTGGGCGGGGCGGATTACGAAACGATCGGGAGGGAGCTGGCGATCAGCAATGGGTCATTGCGGGGTTTGCTCAACCGCGGCCTGGCGATGTTGCGCGAGCGGATGGCGCGAAGCGAGAAGAAGTCATGAGTGAAGCGGTGTTTGAACAGGATCATGTGTGGACGGGCGAGCAGATGGCGGCGGCGCTGGCAGGCGGGCTGGCGGGAGAGGATCTGGCGCGGTTTGACAGTCATCTGCGGTCGTGCAGCGTGTGCCGGGAGCAGTGGGAGCAACTCCGGCAGCGCGATCAGGCGCTGCTCGCGGCGTTTGAGGATGCGCAGATGCGCGAGGGGCTGGAGGATCGGATCATCGGGCGGCTGCGACGGGAACCGATGCGGCGGCGGCTGATTCACCCGGCAGTGAAGTACGTGGCGACCGGGATCGCGGCGACGATCGTGGTGGGCGGGTTTGGGTTGATCGTGAACAGCGCGATTGAGCGCGGCGGGTTGCCGGACTTGGCGCTGCTGGCGCAGGCGCGGCGTGCGCCCGCTGCACGGTATTCGGCGACGGGGGCAGTCACGGGGGCTTCGCCCGCCACGCAGCCGGCGTGGTTTTGGAGTGACGGGCAGAGCGTGCGGTATGGGGATGGCCATTCGGACTGGGATAAGAGCTCACCTGCGCCTGAGCAGCGGGACAAGCTGTACGAGTCGACTGAGGCTTATGGACTTGGGTGGAGACTTCTTGGGGACAGCAGCGGTGCGTCTGTGACGCCTGCGGCTCGGCAGCCGTTGAGCGTGGATGCGATCAGGCAGCCAACGGGCGGGGTGGTGATCTCGGGTGGGACGCTGAAGGTTGAGCCGGAGTTGAAGGCGAAGGGAAGTGAGCTGGCGAAGACGCAGCCGATGCGAATGGAGGGCTCCAACTTTTACGGCGGGTTCCAGTTGGGGACGAGCAATAGGGATGCGAATACGGCAAAAGAGAGCGGCGCATTCAAGCCGTCCGACCTGCGATCCCAGGGCGGGGAATCTGGCAGCCGGTCCTCGGAGAAGATCAACGCGGTTTCCGGGGCGGGCGCTGTTGCCGGGCAGCCGGCTCCGGCGCAGCCATCGACTCCTGCACTGGTGCCGGCGGGAGCTTCGGCGCCTGCCGCGGCGGTTGCGACAGAGCCGGAGCCGGCGCGGGAGACCCGTGCGGCGACGCGGAAGATCATTCGCAACGGGCAGATGGAGTTTGAAGTCGATCGGTTTGATTCAGCGTTTGCGATCGTGACAAAGGTAATCGGCGAGGCGGGCGGGTACGTGTCGTCGACGGATTCTGAGAAGCTGCCGAACGGGAAAGTGAAGGGGACGGTGGGGGTGCGGGTGACGCCGGAGAAACTGGACACGGTGGTGCTTCAGCTTCGGGGCCTGGGGGATCTGAAGAGCCAGAAGCTTGAGGCGCAGGATGTCTCGAAGCAGTACCATGACCTGGACAGCGAGCTGACGGCGGACCGGGCGATGGAGACGCGCTTGCTGGAGATCATCAAGACGGGCAAGGGGTCGGTGAAAGAGCTGCTGGAAGCGGAGAAGGAGCTGGCGGTCTGGCGCGGGAAGATTGAGAAGATCGTGGGGCAGATGAAGTATTATGACAACCTGGTGGCGATGTCGACGCTGTCGCTGACGCTGTACGAGCGGGACATCAAGACGGCGGCAGCGGCGATCGAGACGGAGACCATCGACACCGGCGTGGAGACGAGCGACGTGGAGAAGAGCCGGGCGGACGCGCTCAAGGCGATTGAAGAGGCCAAGGGTCGGGTGATCCAGTCGGACCTGAAGCGATATGACGCGGGGCAATTCGGCGCGACAATCGTGGCGGAAGTGGCGGCGGATCGGTCGGGGGCGCTGCTGGACCGCATGAAGCAGTTGGGGAAGGTGGCGCGGCTGGATATCTCGCGAAAGCAGACAGACGGCGCGGCCGGTGAATCAACGCGGGTAGAACGGAAAGAGACGCGATTTAACATCTCCATCTACAATCTGGCGAACGTGGCGCCGCGGGTGACGACCAACGTGAACCTGGCGGCGGAGGATGCGGAGGGGACGTACCGTTCGATCCTGTCGCGGGTGGAAAAAGCGGGCGGGCGCGTGGTCAGCAGCAATCTGAATCGCGAGAAAGCGACGCAGGTCAGTGGGACCATCGCGCTGGAGGTGCCGGCGGCGGAATCGGATGCGATGGTGTCTGAGCTGAAGAAGCTGGGGGAGGTGATGAAGCTGACGGTGACGGAGAATCCGGATGCGGCGAACGTGACGACGGCGAAGCGCGGGTTCAACGTGCAGGTGGCGTCGCTGACGTCGATCGCGCCCCGGGAGACAGCGGCGGTTTCCGTGGCGGCGGAGAACGTGGCGCAGGCGCGCGAGCAGATCGTGCAGGCGGCGAGCAGCATCGGTGGGCGCGTGCTCAACACGAACCTGAATGAGTCCGACCGGCAGAACGTGACGGCGACGGTGGATACGGAGGTGAGACGGGAGAAGCTGGCGGATTTTGAAAAAGCGGTGGCTGCGGCGGGCGAGGTGCAGAGCCGGAGCATCACGCGCTCCGCGGATGCGGACAACACGGTGGACACGAAGGTGCGCGTGCAGCTTTCGCTGATGAGCGCCGAGCGGGTTGCGCCGCGGCTGACGACAAGCCTGGGGGTGGAGGTGAGGGATGTGGAGTCCGCGGTAGCGCAGGTGCAGGCGGATGCATCGGGGGCGGGCGGGCGCGTGGTGTCCTCGAACCTGTCGAAGGATCGGGATGGGCGGACGGTGGGCCGGGTAACGGTGGAGGTGCCGCTGGGGCAGGCGCAGGCGGTGACCGATCAGGCGCGGAAGCTGGGAACGGTGCGGATGTTTGAGACTTCGCGCAATCAGCAGGCGACTGAAGGGAAGTTGGCGCGGGCGCGGCTGGAAATCACGTTTGGGAATGCCGAAGCGATTGTGGAGCCGGGCAAAGGCGTGTGGGCGAGCGTGCGGCAGGCGCTGTCGACAAGCGCGGCGGGACTGCTCTGGAGTTTACAGATTGTAATCATCGGGTTGTGTTTCGTGCTGCCTTGGGTGGCTTTGGTTTGGGGAGGGTGGAGGGTGGTTGGGCGGAAGAAGAAGCCAACCGTTGGTGGGGTATAGGGGCGGGCGTGCCTCGCAGGTTTGTGATGCAAGTTGTGCGCAGGCCCTCACCCCCGCCCTCTCCCGGGTGCGGGAGGGGGAGGAGATTGTCTGGCAAATCAAGATTACTGCGTACGCGAAGAAGAGCCCTCACCCCGCCCTCTCTGGGCGTAGCGGGAGCGGGGAAGAAGGGAGAAGAAAAGGGAAGAGAATGGGGGACGTTGAAGGTCGCCCCTACTACTGGGGGTGTTGTGCGAGTACAAACTCCGGCGGATGGCTAATGCGTACGACATTGCTTACGGCGCGGGGCTGATCATCGGCAGTCCGGTGTGGCTGCTTCGGCGGAAATCTCGTGCGAAGGTGATGACGGCTTTGCGGGAGCGGATGGGGCACGTGGCGCCGCGCGAGGGGGATGAGCTGGCGGTGATGATTCATGCGGTGAGCCTGGGGGAGATGAATGCGACGCGGGCGCTGGTGCAGAAGCTTCGGGAGGCGCGGCCAGGAGTCCGCTTCATTATTTCGACGACCACCACAACAGGGTTTGAACAGGCGAAGAAGCTTTATGGAGCCGCGGAAGATGTGAAGCTCATTCGATATCCGCTGGACTTTTCCAGTGCGATTCGTCGGGTGCTGGAGGGGCTGCGGCCAAGCGTAGTGGTGCTGATGGAACTGGAGGTTTGGCCAAACTTTATGAAACACTGCTCCGCGCGGCAGATCCCCGTGATCGTGATCAACGCGCGGCTAACGACGAGCAGCTTTGCAAATTATCAACGGGGACTCGTCGTCCTGAAACGGATGTTTCGACAGCTCACGCGGGTGTGCGCGCAGGATGAAACGTATGGCGGCCGGTTCAAGGCGCTTGGGGTTCCCGAAGATCGAATCACCGTGACGGGGACGATGAAATTTGACAATGCGGCAGTGGAGGATCGTGTGGCGGGGGACGAGCAACTGGCGAGCGAGATGGGCATCAAGCGCGAGAGCGAAAGGGTTTGGGTTTGCGGCTCCACCGGGCCGGGGGAGGAGGAGATGGTGCTGGGGGTATACCGGCGGCTGGTGGCGAAGTCTGTGAATCTGCGGCTGGTGATTGTGCCGCGGCATCCGGAGCGATTTGATGAAGTGGCGCAGCTGATTAAGACGCGCGGCTTTCGCAGCATGCGGCGGAGCAAGCCGCAGATGCTGGAGGGGAATCGCGTCATCCTTGGAGACACGATGGGCGAGCTGCGCAAGTGGTATTCACTGGCGGATGTGGTGTTCGTGGGTCGCACGCTGGTGGACCTGGGGCCGCGGCAGCACGGGAGCGACATGATCGAGCCGGCGGCGCTGGGGAAGCCGGTGATCGTCGGGCCTTGGACGGGGAACTTCGCGGAGGTGATGAATCAGTTTCGGGAAGGCAATGCGATCATCGAGGTGAAGAGCGAGCAGGAGCTGGAGCGGGCGGTGGAGCGGGTGCTCGCGGACGATGCGGAGCTGCGGGGGATGGGACAGCGGGCGCAGGAGATCGTGCGCGCGAATCAAGGCGCGACCGATCGGCACGTGGGCGTTATCCTGGAGCTGCTGGGGGCGCGCCAATGAAATCGCCAGGCGTGGCGGTAGGCGTCTTCAAGTTCCTGCAAGACCAAGTCTTGTGGCAGAAGGGGTTTGGAAAAAGCGACCCGCCGCTGGAGGGCCTGCGACGGGTCGCGGAGGGGAGAGATTCGTACAGAAGCAACTTTACCGTCTCACGAGCAAAGAGCAAGGGAAGTTAGCAAGATTAGAAAATATGGGGGATCACTGCTCGGCGCGTTTAAAGTCAGGCCGCTGCGACAGCGCGGCTACGCGCCCCCACCAGCGCATTGCCTGTACGGCGCCGTAGGCCATCGGGAGCAGCATGAGGAGCACGCCAGCGGAGGGCAGATCAACGTAGCTTGCCGCGAAGGTGACGTCGTAGACGATGAGCCAGAGCAGGCCGTAGAGCATGATCATCTGTCCGGCGATGCGTGTGTCGCGACGCCGGCGGATGCGCCATGCGATGAAGACGAACACCACCGCCGCCGCCAGCGGCAGCACGAGTGCGAGACGGAGATTCAACAGGCGAGCGAGCGAGAGACCGCCACGCGGCGCCTGCTGCCAAAAACCTTCGCCCATCTCGAGGACGACCAGCGCCACGTCGATGAGCGCGAGCAATCCCAGCACCATCCACAGGTGCAGCTTCGTGAGCAGGGGTCGCTTGAGTTCCCATCGGTAGGCGACGAGCGAGAGGATGGCGGTGTGATTCAGGAGCACCAGCGGATGCCAGAGCACCGGCACCTCCGGGGCGGGAATGATCGCGTGGAAGAAGCGGATCAGGCCCAGCGTCACCAGGCCCAGTGCAACAAGATACTTGCCTGCCAGATCGTAGAAGGTGATCAGGATGGCGGTCCCGATCACCATCGTGACGGGCTCCCAGCCGCGGTGGGTGAGTCTAGCGTAGGCCGCTGTCGCGAAGACGGCCAGGAAGAGCAGCATCGCGCAGACAAGGTGGGCGGCGGTGACGGAAATGCGGCCGCTGGGGAGCGGTCGGTTGGCGGCGAGGGTCGCGTCGCGGCGGCGATCGATGATGTCGTTGAGGCTCATGCCATAGCCGTAGAGCCCAGTGGAGACGATGGCGAGGGTGAGCGCTTGCTTCCACGAGATGCTCTGAATTGCGATGCCGTGGGAGCCGAGGCGGTGGCGGGTGACGAGCAAGACCGTGCAGAGGGAGTTGGAGATCGCAGTGAAGACCAGGGCCATGCGGGTGAGTTGAAGCAGCGGGAAGAGACGTTTGCTGAGCAGGCCGGTCACGGACAACAGAGTAGGCCGGCTCGTTTGAAACGTAAAATGGCGTAGAAAAGACGCCTGCGTCGCCCTGCCCTTTTGCGTTTCGCCGTGATCTCTTATGGTGTTAACGTGAGCACCAAATCGCCTGCGCCTGTGAACAATCAGATTCCGCCCGACGCTCGCGTTGCAGTTGTTGCGGCGCGTTTTAATGCAGAGATTGTGGACGAGCTTCTTGATGGCTGTCTTCGGCGGCTGGGGGAGTTGGGGATTGGGGCTGAGCGTGTGGCAAGCCATCGCGTGCCCGGGGCGTTTGAGTTGCCGGTGGCGGCAAAGGTTCTTGCGGATTCGGGGCGATTTCGAGCTGTGATTTGTCTGGGGTGCGTGGTGCGGGGGGATACGCCGCACTTTGACTATGTTGCGGGGGAGGCGGCGCGGGGGATTCAGCAGGTGGCGATTGAGACGGGCGTGCCGGTGATTTTTGGCGTGCTCACCACGAACACCGAAGAGCAGGCGCGGGATCGCGCTGGCGGGAAGCACAGTCATGCCGGGGTGAATGCCGCGGAAGCGGCGGTGGAGATGATCGCGGTGCTTGAGAGATGTCGGAACTCGTAGTCGGATTCCTGGTCTGGGGACATCTCGAGGGCACAGACTGGCTCCACCACGAACTCAACTTCTGGCGTGTTGTCGCAACGTCGCCCGGCGGCACGGAGAGACTATATCAAAGGTGAACGGCGGGCCCCGTCGTCTGGTTGCGGTCGTAGCGGCCAGGAGATTCCACCGGTTGCTCCATCACCAGCGGCCCGATACCTTCATCTTGAGATGTTGCAGAAACACAAGGCCCGTGAGATCGCGATGCAGGTTTTGTTCCTCTGGGACGCCCACGGCGGGCGCGATACGGAGCTGGCCGCCCGCGTTGCCGAAGACGCCGGCGCGGAAGACGAGGCGCGACGGCACGGCTTGCGCATGTGCAGCGCCGCGTGGGATGCTCGCGACACCGCGGATCAGTGGGTCGAGCGCCTGGCGCCGCAGTGGCCGCCGCGCCGGCAGCCGGGCGTCGACCGCGCAATTCTGCGCCTGGCGGTGTGGGAACTGACCAGCGGGGAAACACCCCCTAAGGTAGTGATCGACGAAGCGATCGAACTGGCGAAGAGCTTCTCGACCGAGCAAAGCCCCTCCTTCGTGAACGGCGTTCTCGACGCGGTGCTGAAAGAGATGAACGCCCTGACTTCACCCGCTTCCGGCAATACGAATGCGGGCACAGAGACACAGAGTCACCGAGAAGGAGAACCCCCTCCCGCTTGAGTGTCTCTGTGTCGATGCCTTACATCCAACTGAATACTCATGGGTTTTTTTTCGAAAACGCTCGACAAGCTTAAAGGCGCGCTCAAGAAGACGAGCGAGGTCCTGAACACCGATGTCCGCACGCTGTTCATCCCGGGCCGGCAGATTAACGATGAATTTCTGACGGAAACGGAGGAGAAGCTCATCCGCGCAGACCTGGGCGTCGCCAACGTGACGCGCATCATCGCGGTCATTCGCGACCGATGGCGGCTGGGAAAGATTCGCAATCAGGACGAGGCGGGGCAGATTTTCCGCGAAGAGCTGGTGAGAGGCTGGGGCTCGCCGGAGACGCGCGAGCTGAAGTTTGCGACGGCCGGCCCAACGGTAATCATGGTGTGCGGGGTCAACGGCGCGGGCAAAACCACCAGCATCTCGAAGCTGGCATGGCTGCTGAAGAATCAGATGAACAAGAAGGTGATGCTCTGCGCGAGCGACACCTTCCGCGCCGCGGCGGTGGAGCAGCTCAGCATCTGGGCGGATCGTCTTGGGGTGGAGATCGTGAAGCACAAGAGTGGCGCGGATCCGGCGGCCGTCGCATACGACGCTTGCGAAGCGGCGAAGACGCGCGGCATTGATGTGCTGATCGTCGACACCGCGGGGCGATTGCACACGCAGGAACATCTCATGCGCGAGCTGACGAAGATTCGCGATGTCGTGGCAAAGCGCATCGAGGGGGCGCCGCATGAAGTGATGCTCGTGCTGGATGCGACGACGGGACAGAATGCGGTGAACCAGGCCAAGAACTTCGCGGCGGCCGTCAATGTCACCGGGATTGTTCTGGCGAAACTGGACGGCACCGCGAAGGGCGGGGTCGTCCTGTCGGTCCGCGATCAGCTGAATATTCCGGTGAAATTCATTGGCTTGGGCGAGACGCCGGAAGACATAGAGACCTTTGATCCGCAGCGTTTCATTGATGCCCTCTTCGGGGATGCTCCGGGCATGGCGCCTGCGTGATTCCTCTCCGCAGCACAGGCATTTTGCCGTGTGAGCGACGGAAGACATTCGCAGGATGCTCTCGCTACAGGTGGCTACCAATGCAACAGGGCAACAGGGAAGTTTCGCAGTAGTTCTCCCACCGCGATGCGCGCGTCCTTGATCTCTTCACCTGTTAACAGGTTCTTCATCGGCAGCGGCGCGTCGGGAACTGCGACGGTCGTATCGCCCCACTCCTTCATTTGTGCCACCAGTCTCGGCACGATAACAACGGCCATCTTGCTCTCGCCGCGGCGTGCGAAGGCGAAGATCTGATCCTTGCCTGGCCCCTCCGCTCGCAGCGGCACATACGACCCGTGACTGAACATCCCCGGATTCTCGTTGCGCAGATGAAGCACGCGCGTCGTCAGCAGCAGCTTCTGGCGGTTGAGGTCATTTCCTGCATCGCCGAGCTCTCGCAGCATCCCCCGCCGCTTTTCGTAATCCACCGGCCGGCGATTGTCGGGATCGACCAGCGACAGATCGATCAGCTCCGTCCCTTGATAGGTGTCAGGGACACCGGGCGCGGTCAGCTTCACCAGCGTCTGCGCCAGCGAGTTGATGGCGCCCAGCTTCGCCACGCGCTGCTGAAGCGGGAGGAACGACTCGCGGAACTTGCCGTCCTCAATGACCGTCTGCGCGAACCGCGCCAGGCCATCCTCATACGCCTGATCGGGCGCGGTCCAGCTTGTATGCAGTTTTGCTTCGCGAATCGCCTTCTGCATGTACGCCTGGATGCGCTTGATGAAGCTTTGGTCCGCATTCCCATCCTCCGGCCAGGCGCCGATGAGCGTCTGATAGAGCAGATACTCGTCGTTGGCATCAACCTGATCGCGGTAGGCGCCCGTGATCTGGCGCCATTGCCGCACACACTGGGCCCACTCATCGGGAATTTCCGAAAGCACGTTGATTCGTGCCCGCACATCTTCGGAGCGCTTCGTGTCGTGGGTGGAGAGTCCGGAAAGAGCATAAGGCCAATGCTTCTGCCGATCCTGGAAGAACTGGTGCAGCTCATCGGCGCTGACGCCGAACTTCGCGGGCTCGCCGCCGACTTCGTTAAGCGAGACGAGGCGGTTGTAGATGTAGAAGCTGGTGTCTTCGATGCCCTTGGCCGTCACGGGCGCCGTGAGCTGCTGGAACTTCCCGGCGAAGCGCAGCAGATCCGCCCTGTCGCGATCTGAAAAGCTTGCGGGATGCCGCTGAAGCAGCGCGTCACGAATGAAGCGGAAGACGCTCGGTTCGGTCTTGGGGTTCCGTTCGATCGCTTTGTTGATTGCCTGTTCGGTCACCTCCACATCGCGCGGGCTGACGCCTTCGCTGGAAATGTAGGAGCGGTAGACGGGAAAGCAGGCGACGGCTTCGCGCAGCGCATCGAGCAGGCCGATGAGGGTAAAGTCGCGCCAGTGCCGGTCGCGCTGGGCGATGCGGTCAAGCTGGTGCGCGAGCATGTGCAGCTCGCTGGCGAGAGAGGTGCGGAGGATGAGCCGTTTCTTCTGATACGCCAGATCTTCAAAGCTCTGGTTGTTACCCGTGGTCTCCTGGTAAATGCGCGAGAATGCGTTCTCGTTTTTCTGATCCACGAACAGGCCGTTGAGCTTCACGAGGAAGTCGTAGCCGGATGTGCCGGCGATGGGCCAATCGCGTGGGAGCTCTTCGTCCATCGCCAGGATTTTCTCCGCGAGGACGTAGAGCCCTTGCTCTGTAGCAGCGCCCTCCCGCGGCGGAGCCGCCGGGCTCCTGTACGCTTGCTGGAGTCGCTGGAAGTACTGCTTCGGGTCGTAGAGACCGTCGGGGTGGTCGATCCGAAGCCCCGTCACCTTTCCCTCCTGCACCAGCGACAAGACGAACTTGTGCGTGGCATCGAAAACGTCCTGGCGCTCCTGCGCCAGGGCCGCGAGATCGTTGATATCAAAGAACCGGCGGTAGTTGATCTCATCGGAAGCGACGTGCCAGTAGCTCAGGCGGTAGCACTGGTGCGAGAGCAGCGCATCGAGCAGATCCGGCGAACCATTGGTCGCATCGACGCCGCGCATCACAAAATCCTGGATTGTCTGACTCTGATCAATCAGCGCGTCGAGCCGGCGCTTGATGATTTCTTTTTCGCGGTGCCGTTCGGCGACATCCAGCGGCCCGGTGTCGGAGCGATCGGGCAGAAAATGGATCGCGCGCAGGATGCTCAAATATTCCATCAGCTCCGGGTTGTCAGCGGCAAGGCTGCTGGTGAGCTTCTCCAGCTCGTGCGAGAGAATCCGCCAGTACGTTCGCGGGGAAATCGGAAAGCGCCGGTCGTAGTAGTAGACGCCGAACGCGCCATGCTCGAACGCGACGCGCAGCTCGCGTTTCTCCAGCACCTCGGCATAGGGTGATCCCAACACCGGGATCAGCACCTTGTCGTGCAGTTCCGGGCGCGGGCTTGAGCGCCAGGCAATGTCGAAGTAGCCGCCGTAGATCGATGCAGGTCCGTTTTCGAGAACATCGTTCCACCAGGCGTTTTCGTTGGTCCCGACCCCGACGTGGTTGGGGACTGTGTCGAGGATGTGGCTCATCCCATGCTTGTCGAGCGCGGCGCAGAGGGCGTCGAAATCCGACTGCGTCCCCAGCTCCGGATTGAGCCGGCAGTGGTCGATGACGTCATACCCGTGCGTGCTCCCCGGCCGCGCCCGCAGATAGGGCGACGCGTACACGTGCGTGATCCCCAGATCCGCCAGGTACGGGACGATGGCGGTTGCGTCCCGGAAGGTGAAGTCCTTGTGGAATTGGAGCCGGTAGGTTGACTCCGGCAGCCGCGCTTGCGCCTGATCCTGTTTCGCTGAAAGGGTCATGATGACTTGGGCTTTTCTTTTTTCTTGGCTTCCTGGGCGGAGCCTTCGACGCGGTGGCGGGTTTGCACTTCGGCCTCTTTCGCCGGCGCGGGCTTCAGAACGATGGCGGAACGCGCGGGAATGCGCCAGCCCTCGAGCTCTGTGTCGACGGGCGCGGTGCCGGAGCCGCCGTACTGAGGCTCATCGGTGGAGAGAAGCTTCTGCCAGCGATAGCCCGGCGGGGGCGCGAGCAGCGGCTCGGGCGCGGGATTCAGCTCCAGATCGCTATCGAAATTGACCAGCAGCAGCCGGTCGCCGGCACCCATCACTTCACCGTGGGCCGGACCCTCTGATGCGAAGTAGCGCAGGAGAAGCGTACGCGGGCCGAGGATCGCCCCGTCGATGTCACCGCGGCGCTGCACGCGCCGGAACGTCGGCTCCTCGCGCCGCAGGCGCAGGAGGTCCACGTGCAGCTGGAAGATTTCTTTGTGACCCGGCTTGTGTCTTTCGTCCAGGTCGATCTTCGAGCGCTGGAACGTCTCTTCGGCGCCGGGATCGACGAGGCACGCCTGCATCTCATCTGTCGCATTACTTGGGAACTGCGCAATTTCCTTCGCGCGGCCGACACGGATCAACTTCGTCAGTTCCTCATTGTGGTCCGCAAAGTAATGGAACGTGCTGGAGGCGCCGAACTCCTGGCCCTGAAAGAGCATGGGCGTCTGCGGCATCAGCAGCATTAGCGCGGTGATCGCCTTGAACTCTCCGGGGCTGGTGATCTGGTGCGCGCGGTAGCCGCGCCCGCTGTTGGCGACCTGGTCGTGATTCTGGATGAAGTGCACGAACGACGTGGGCGGCAGGTCCAGGGCGGGCGTGCCGCGGCGGCGCTTCTGCCATTTGTAGCGCTGACCCTGATAGAGATAGCCCCACTTGGCCGTCGACAGCAGCTCCTGCGCCGAGCCGAGATAGTCCGTATAGTACGCTTCGTTGTGACCCGAGATGGCGACGAGCGCGCTGTGGTGGAAGTCATCATTCCAAAGCCCGTCCATCCCATAGCCCCCCTGCTCTCTCGGCCGAACAAGGTTCGTGTTCTGCGGCTCGTTTTCGTTGATCAGGTACAGCGTCTTGTGCGGCACCGCTTCCTTCGTGCGGCGGTTGATCTCCGCCAGGACGTGCTCCTTGGACGTATCAACAATCGCCTGGCTCGCGTCGAAGCGGAAACCATCCAGGTGGTACTCGAGGATCCAGTGCAGGGCGTTGTTGACGAAGTACTCGCGCACCGGCGCAGAATTCTCACCGTCGTAATTCAGTGCGTCGCCCCAGTCGGTGTGGTGTTCGGCATTGAAGTATTCCGTGGAGAACTTGGTGAGATAGTTCCCGTCCGGCCCGAGGTGGTTGTAGACGACATCCAGAATTGCGCCGATGCCCGCGGCATGCAGCGCGTCGATGAACTTGCGGAAGTCGTCGGCCGAGCCGTAGTGGTGGAACGGAGCGTAGAGATAAACGCCGTCGTAGCCCCAGCCCCAGCGGCCAGCGAACTCGTTGACGGGCATGATCTCCAGGCACGTTACGCCTAATTCCTTGAGATATGGGATCTGGCGCTGGGCAGCGGCCCACGTGCCTTCCCTGGTGAAGGTGCCGACGTGGAATTCATAAAGCACTTGGCCGTGCGATGTTACGCCTTTCCAGTCCTTGTCCGTCCACCGAAACGCGCCCGGATCAATGACCTGTGAAGGTCCGTGTACACCCTGCGGCTGATACCGTGACACTGGATCAGGCCAGGCGTCACCGCTGTTGATGCGCAGTTTGTACAGATCACCGACTTTGGCTTCGGGGGCTAAGCCGCTGAAGTAGCCGTTGCCGTCGTTGTTTAATTGGACGGCGTCGTTGCGACCTTCAAAGACGACATCAATGCGCTGGTGACGTGGGGCCCAGACCCGAAAGTGGACGCCGCCGGGTTGCTGCACTTCCGCTCCGACGGGCAGGCGGCGCTGCAATGCTGATGCGGGTTTTTCTTTTATTTGGCTCGTCAACATGAGCAGACCTCAAAACCTCGGTGTGCCTTCAGGTGCGGCGCGTTGGGCATCCTTACGCAAGGCATTCAACTGAAGGTCCGACACCTCTTTTTCCGCGTCCTCCACTACCACGGTGCGCAGGAGAACAAGAGAGCGGCCAAAGAGCGGAAACTGCTCACCGCCTCGGAAAACCTTAGGAGGATTGTCGGGACGATCGGTGTCGATGAGCGTCTGCCAGACCTTGTTTTCACCGGGAGTGGGAAGGGTGAAGTGGATCTGCTCCCAGTGCGCGTTGAGCAGGAGCAGCAACGTGTCGCCCTTGATTGGCTGGCCGTGTTCATCGACCTCGCTGATCATGTCGCCGGCGAGTCGCACGCCGAGACATTTGATAAATCCGGCGTTCCAGGCGTCATCGCTCATTTCCTGGCCGCTGGGTTCCAACCAGCTGATGTCCTTGATCTCGTTTCCACGGATGGGACGGCCGACGAAGAACTTGCGGCGCTGGAGGACGGGCTGATCGCGCCAAATGCGGGTGCAGCGCTTGCAGAAGTCTAAGAATTTCTTCTGGCGCTCATCGAGGTTCCAGTGGAGCCAGGTGAGCTCGTTGTCCTGGCAGTAGGCGTTGTTATTCCCGTTCTGCGTGTGCGACAGTTCATCGCCGGCGAGGATCATTGCGACGCCTTCTGAGAAAAGAAGGGTGGCGAAGAGATTGCGCTTCTGGCGTTCCCGAGTGAGGATGATGTCCTGATTGTCGGTTGGACCTTCGACGCCGCAGTTCCAACTGTCGTTGTTGTCCGAGCCGTCCATGTTGTTTTCGCCGTTGGCTTCGTTGTGCTTCTGGTCGTAGCTGACCAGGTCCTGCATGCTGAAGCCGTCATGGGCGGTGATAAAGTTGATGGAGGCGTACGGTTTTCGGCCGTCGTCTTCGTAAAGGTCACTGGAGCCGGCGAGGCGGGTTGCCATTTCCGAGGCGGTACCGCCTTCACCTTTCCAGAAGCGGCGAACGGTGTCGCGATACTTGCCGTTCCACTCGGTCCACAGCACCGGGAAGTTTCCGACCTGGTAACCACCCGGGCCGACGTCCCAAGGCTCCGCGATGAGCTTCACCTGGCTGATGATCGGGTCCTGGTGGATGATGTCGAAGAACGCGCCGAGCCGGTTCACCTCGTGCAGCTCGCGGGCGAGGGTGGATGCGAGATCGAAGCGGAAACCGTCGACGTGCATCTCGGTGATCCAGTAGCGCAGGCTGTCCATGATGAGCTGAAGCACGCGCGGGTGCATCATGTTCAGCGTGTTCCCGCAGCCGGTGAAGTCCATGTAGTAGCGTGGATCTTCCGGCGAGAGGCGGTAATAGCTGGCGTTGTCGATGCCGCGCCAGGAGAGGGTGGGGCCGAGGTGATTTCCTTCGGCGGTGTGGTTGTAGACGACGTCGAGAATGACTTCGATGCCCGCGGCGTGAAGCGCGCGGACCATCATCTTGAATTCCTGGACGCTCTTGCGCGGACTTCGGCGCGATGCGTAGCCCAGGTGCGGCGAAAAGTAGTTCAGCGTGTTGTAGCCCCAGTAATTCACCAGGCCGCGGTCGACGAGCTGGCGGTCGTCGAGGTGATAGTGGACCGGGAGGAGCTCGATGGCGGTGACGCCAAGATCAAGCAGGTGCTTGATGACGGGTTCGGAGGCAACGCCGGCGTAGGTGCCTCGCTTTTCCTCGGGCACGTCAGGGTGCAGCATCGTGAGGCCTTTGACGTGGGCCTCGTAGATGAGCGTGCGGTGCCAGGGGTTGCGCGGGGGGCGGTCATCGCCCCAGGTAAAGGCGGTGTCGATCACTGAGGCGAGTGGCGCGACGGCGGCGTTATCGCGATCGTCGGGCGTGAGGTCGTCTTTTTCATGAAGCGGATAGGCAAAGAGCGAATCGTCCCACTTCACGTCACGCCCGATCGCCTTGGCGTAGGGATCGAGCATGATCTTGGCGGCGTTAAAGCGGCTGCCGGTGGCGGGGTCGTAGGGGCCGTGGATGCGGTAGCCGTAGAGCTGGCCGGGTTCGATGTCGGGGAAGTAGCCGTGGAAGACGAGGTCGGTCTTCTCCGGCAGCGTGATGCGCTGGCGCTCTTTGGTGTCGGTAACTTCGTCGAAAAGGCAGAGCTCGACTTTGGTACCGGTTTCAGAAAAGAGCGCAAAGTTGACGCCGGTTCCATCCCAGGTAGCGCCCAATGGATAAGGTCGGCCAGGCCAAACTCTTAAAGACATGGGCAGGCCCCTTGCTGTGCTGCTGAAGAGTTCATGAGGGGCTTGTAATTGGGGCGAGTAAGAATGGGCAACAGGGAAATGCGGAGCGGGCATGGAACCAGGGCCAGACTGCCATCCACTTTTTGCAGAAGGCGCGTGCAGGAGCCGGCCAAACCTTGCGACACGCCAAGGCACCGGCAGTAGTTATCGCGCCTATTGTGGAACAGGTGGTTGCGTGGTTGAGGTTGACGCGGGGTTGTTTGATTGTGATGACGGAAATGTAGCCCATGCGTCAGCCGTTGCGTTACAAGGTGCTTCCGGTGGTTCTGGTCCTGATGGGGCTGGGGTGGGTGTGGGCGAACTTTCGCGGGGGGCGATTTGTGGCGGATCCACGGGGGGTTTCGATGGTGACCCTCACTCGGCCAGGGAATGGGGAGAAGGATGTTTTGCCCAACACGTTTGTCTCGGCGGACCTGAACTCGGGGCAGGCGGTGGATCCGCAGTCGCTGAGCGGGCGGGCGGTGGTTCTTTATCGGACGAAGGATCATCAGAACGTGGCGGCAGCGCTGAACATGTCGGCGGCGGGCGATGCGATCGTGCTTCAGCCCAGCGCGCCGCTGGAGCCGGGTACGGAGTACACCTTCGAGGTGACGAACAAGCTGAAGGACCGGA
>DASVUC010000116.1:0-8475 GCA_036387255.1 Tepidisphaeraceae bacterium
CGCCGGGTGAGATATCCAGGCCACTGAGCGGGTTGCCGATCGCGAACGGCTCGAGCAGTTTTCCACTGGCGGGATCGTAGCGTTCGAGATTGCCGGTCCTTGTGGAGACGTAAAGAATCCCGCGCTTGGAATCGTACATCAGATCGCGCTGTGCGACCGGAAGGATCACCTGGGGAGAAAGCAGATGGGTCGTAAGGCTCTGCGATCCGGTCACGGCGCCGGTGGGTTCAACGGCCTTGAGCTGTACGGCTCCGATCTTGCGGAACGTAACAGGGAAGGTGTGGACGCCGGCATCTTCAGCCGTGAAGGTGTAGGTGGCGGGGAGGGTTGCACGCAAATCGGAGGAGAGAAAGCTGATGGCGCCGCGGTAGTTGGTGGAGATGGTTCCGGCGGCATCGCGGACGGTGACGGTGACATTCTGCACTTGATCGGCGGGCAGGAAGTTGGAAAGCCCGGAGAATGCGAAGGTGGTTGCGGGGCCGCCGGGCGTTGGGATGTCGAGGACCTGAATGGTGCCGTTGTTGATGTTGATGTACGCGAGGTACTTGCCCGAATCGTCGATTGTTAACTGGGGTATCGTGTCATAGAGGCCGACGGTGGTGACGGGGAGTTTGTACAGGGGCTGCCAGGTTTGGGAGTCGTAAGCGGTGATCGCGTTGGCGGCGGCGACGTACAGGACGTCTTGCAGGGGATCAAATGCCGACGCGGAATCGGCGGCATCGAGGTTGCGCACGCCGAGCACCTGTCGATCCACGACTTGGATTCCGAAATCGTGGCTTTGAATTGCAAATAAACTGCCGTCGCGACTGACGGCAGGGTAGTGACCATAACCGGTGGTAACGCTGGAGGATCCCTTATCGATGTACTTCTGTTGCTCGACGGAATAGGTCATCATCCCGTCTGTCACGTAGGGGATGCCGATCCACTTGCGGTCGGCGCTGCGGACGAGGGTTGACTGTTCGCGGATGTTGATGTTGGTGGATGAGACTGCGCCGGATTCGGGATCGATGGCAAAGAAAGGTGGCCGATTCTGGGTGTACGAGGTAGAGACGTAGGCCAGGCCATCGGAGCCGATCGCGACGTCGAACGTGCCGCCCCCGGCGCCGGCAGGGCCGCAGGGAAGGGTTGTGGCGAGGCCGGTGTCGAGGTCAATCTTGTGGAGGACAGGGGCCTGGTTGACCTGATTCAGGTCGGTGACCAGCAGCGTCTTACCGTCGGCGGTGATGTCTGCGCGAGTTGGTATGCCGCCGATGCTCCAGGGATCGAGCAGCGTGCGGGTGGCCAAATCGTATCGTTCGACTTTTCCGGTGCCGGTGGGGATGTAGATGAGGTGCCGCTGGGAATCAAAGACTGCGTCATTTGGTGACGCGACTGAGATTGACGTGAGCGCGAGCAGTTGCCGGCACTCGAGCCGTTCAAGAAATGGCCCGTGCGGGCGGCGGGAGACGGTCGATTTTGCCACAGAGGTGCCTTATCGGCCGGACGGAAGATGAGCCCCTCCGTCGGCCGTTGACGAAGATGAAGCCATTATAGTTGTTGAGGTGCAGGATCAAGGTGTACGGCGGGCGAAATTGTGGGCAGGGGCAATGCGGAGAGGCGGGAGATGAACGCGGTCGAGTTCGACAGCCGGGTCCGGTAACGGAGGATTAGATATTCATAAAGTTGCGAGGTTCAGTGGCCGATTTGAGGAATGTCGCCGAGGGGTGGATAGGAGTTCCTCATGAAGAGCAGACTGGTGAAGTTGTTGTCGAATGAAGAGGGTGGCGAGGTGCTGGAATATGCACTGATCGCCGGGTTGATCGTGGTGGCGGCGATTGCGGTGATCACGTCGGTGGGCGGGAAAGTGATTGCCCGGTGGACGTCGCTGAATTCGAGCCTGTAGTTGACGATTCTCGTTCTGTCGTGTGTTTCTGCAAGTTGGAAGGGGCTGAGCCGCGTGGAGGCTTGGCCCTTCTTCCATGCGCGGGTGGGGGGATGCTGGACAGAATGTTGGCGCGCCTGAGAATGGCGGGGCGTGGCGCCATCGCAACCGCATTTGATTCTGCCGGTGGGGACGCAGGTGGTTGCGCTGGTGGAGGTGAAGGGGACGGACGGCAAGCCGGTCCATCCGCGCGGGGCGATGGGGGTGGTGATTCAGGCGCCGAGCGATTACTGGCACAGTTACCGGGTGCGGTTTCCGGATGGATTTGAAGCGAGCTTCCGCCGGCAGGAGCTGGCGGTGCTGGCGCATTTCAACCAGATCGATCAGAGCGGGGACGTGCTGGCGGAGTATTCGCTGTTCGATCGCGTGATTTACCGCTGCGTGGTGGGGTCGCGGGCTTATGGGCTGGAGGGGGATGAATCGGATGTGGATCGGCGGGGGGTGTATCTGCCGCCGGCGGAGCTGCACTGGTCGCTGTATGGGGTGCCGGAGCAACTGGAGAATCCGCAGACGGAAGAAGTGTATTGGGAGATGCAGAAGTTTTTGACGATGGCGCTGAAGGCGAATCCGAACGTGCTGGAGTGCCTGTATACGCCGATTGTAGAACATGCAACCGAACTGGCGCGGGACATGCTGGGGATGCGGGAGCGATTCCTGTCGAAGATGGTGTATCAGACGTACAACGGCTACGTGATGAGCCAGTTCAAGAAGCTCCAGGGGGATCTGCGGAACAAGGGGGAGGTGAAGTGGAAGCACGTGATGCACCTGAACCGGCTGCTGATCAGCGGGGTGACGGTGCTGAAGGAAGGGCATGTGCCGGTGCGGGTGGAGGCGCATCGGGAACGATTGCTGGCGATTCGGCGCGGGGAGGTGGGGATGGAGGAGGTGGAGCGGTGGCGGGTGGAATTGCATGGGGAGTTTGATCGGGCGTATGAGACGACGAAGCTGCCGGAGCGGCCAGATTATGAGGGGGCGCATTTGCTGCTGATTCGGGCGAGGCAGATGGCGCTGCCGTGAGGGCGGGAATGAACAGAAGGGTCTGGCAGCGCGGAGAATGTCCCGCGTCCAGAGCTTCTTCCATCGATAGATAGAAGCCGCAATTGGGGCAGCGGGGTGCAAACAGTCAAATCACCGTGTGCACTGTCAAGACGATCACGATCAACTCGTCAATGACAAACGTCAGCGTCGGGGGAGCATCCAAGTGGGCGGGAAAGGCCCGTTCAGCTTCGCCATCAGCACAGCAACTCCCAGCCAGCGCACCGCCGAGATAAGCACCGAGAAAATCGACCGCACGCGGTTCCAATTGCGCGGCGCAGTTGGTCTGGTGACTGAAGCATCAGGAATCGCAACGTACCCGAGAATCAACCATGCCAAATCGCAATTCTCAGCACCCGCAGGACACTCCCTTGCGAATGCATTGCAGGCTGAAAAACAAAAACTGGAGAAGTGGGCGCGGATGAAGTTTCACGTTCCGTTACACAAATCAAGGATGCGTTAGTGCGCGCTGATTGCCTCTCACCTTTCGACGCATTGCCGCTTTCACTGTGAGTCTTGTTCCGGGTTGTCATCTGGTCGGGAGGGTCGTTTTTTCTTGGCGCGCGGAGGGCGGTTCGTCACGGACGTGCGCCGAAGCAAGCAGCCATCGCATGGCGGTTTGTAGCCGCTGCTCCTGCAATTCATCAGCCCCATCGTTGTGGCCGGCGAGTTCCAGTGGCAACACGAGTTTGGGGCCGGCATACGCCATGATGATGCGGCCGCGAAGTTCTGGGGGAGTTACCCGGTCTCGTCCAGCGATGGCGAAAATCGCCGGCGCGTGCACTGCAGCGGCGTTGCGTTCGGAATTCATGTCTGCGGGAACCTGAGCATCAAACCAGAATGCGCCGACGCCGAGAACGAGGGGCGAATAGCGCCAGATGAGTTGTTTGATTGGGGGAGGGTTCATCAGAACCAGTCCAGCGATGGGACGGAGTGATGCGACGTAAAGTGCTGGAGCTGTACCGATGCTGTTCGCCTCTATGATCACTGGCCGACCGTTGGCATGAACAAGGAGGGCGTCGGCTGCGATCAAAGCGGAAGGAGTCAGTGACGCGAGCGAAGCAGCGCCGGCGCTGTGACCATAGCCTGGATAATTCAGCGCCCACACTTCCGCGCGGTGCTGCCGCCAGCGCCACAACGCTTGGTCAATGACCTGTTCGGCCGAGGACCAGTTCCCGCACAGTTCCAGCACAAATACGTCTGGATCGCCGGCACCGGCGGGCTGCGATACGCCCCGCCACAGTGCGAGGCGCTCATTAGCGATCTTGACCTCTGTCGCATGGCGTGGGACGGGATTGCTGGGTGGGGGTCTGAGCAAGAGCTTGTCCGCGCAGCCGCCCACGCTAAAGAAGACGAGAAGACACAAGAACCGACTCGTCATTGCGTGACTCCTCCGGAAGCCGTGGCCCGCTCGGTCGTGGCGGCCGGCGTACTCGAGGAAGCACTTTCGATAAATTGGGCATGGTCCGGATAGTCCATCAGCTCGGTAATGATCTTTTTCTCCAAGGACGTTCTGAGAAAGAGTCTGTTGAGCCAGTAGTCGCGGCGAATTTGGCCCAGCACCTGATTGCGCTGTGCGACCAGCCTGTCATCCGGGATCCACGCACCGCCGAAGTTTTGCGGCACTTGGAGCCACGTTAGTGTTTTGGGGTCTTGCAGCCATTTATCCAGCATTTCCACGGCGTAAGGATCCTCTTGGAGCCACCGGTAAACAGCCGTAGCACTGTGCATTCGCCCGCCCTGTTTGATGCGTGCCACGCTGGGTGTTGCGCGCGGCCCCAACTCTCCGTTGTACAGAATGGGGATGTCGATGGCGGTGAGCCCGACGGCACGGGGGGTCTCGAACTCCTCGTTGATGACGACGTGCGTTCCACGGTAAAGCTCCGCCTGCGCAGTCGCCCCCACGTCGAGAGGGAGGCCTGTCTTTGCCCCGCCGATCGGAGCAGTGCTGGGTTTGTGGAGGTTGATGGCGAGGCCTTCCGCGGGTTGGGTCGCGGGCGGCACCTTTAACTCCGGGGGGTTGCCAACTCCGAAACCGCCTGCCGCTTTCCGTTCAGTTGTGAGGCCGGCAGTAATTTTCTTGGCGTAGAACACTCGCGAAACGACGCGGAGGTACCGGTAGTGCATGTGATAATTCGCACCATCGGTGTCCAACTCGGGAGTCGGGGCCAGTCGGCGCAGCCGATCGACATTGCGTTCGCGCCAATCGTGCACCAGTTGCATAAGCCGCGCTTCTGGAAGCCCGCAGTTGAAAGCGTCGCCGATCTTGAGGGCTAGATGAACTCGGTCGGTACCGAGAGCTTGTGCTGAGACCGCAACGCCTTGGATGGGCATGCCGGCACCAATGCCTCCTGAACGACCCAGGTCGATGCTGATCTCGGGGAAGGATGCGCCCGGGGCAGGCGTTTGCCCCGGTATGGCGGAGGGAATGTTGGCGAACGTTGCAGGGACGTAATGCTTCTTCCAAGTGTCGTTGGAAATGTCCAGCCGGTCGAACAGTGCGGGCAACGGTAGGAATCCCTTCTCATTCCATATTTTTGTCTCATTTTCGATCGGCTGATCTACCAGAAACACGTCGCCAACCTGGAGGTCAGCATTTAACGGGTAGACCGGAAAGATGTTCAGTGCGCGAATCGATTGGCAATACTGCTTACCGGTATCTGCCAGCGCGTCGCCTCGTTCTCGAGACGAGATGCATCCGCTGACGAGCAGAAGTAGTCCACCAATGATGCAGATATTGCGTTGCGTGCGTGCCAAGATGAACCTCCCAAGAGAAAGACGTGCATGCGAAGCAAGAACTATGTAGCCAACAGCTTGCGTTGTCAATTTATTCCATAGGAAGCGACAAGCGCTCTGCGTGAAACCTTCTCCAACACTAC
Source organism: Tepidisphaeraceae bacterium (assembly GCA_036387255.1). Lineage (GTDB taxonomy): Bacteria > Planctomycetota > Phycisphaerae > Tepidisphaerales > Tepidisphaeraceae > DASVUC01. The sequence goes on from DASVUC010000116.1 coordinate 5,836, forward strand.
TTGTTTCAGTCGCGCCAGCGCTCTGTGCTCGACAGCGCGTGGCGGGTTGCATCGTTGGAGCGCCCACGTGACATGATTTCAATGGAGGTTCCGTGTCGGTTCGCAATCCGCGGCACCCGCATTACACTCCGTCGGCTATGGCGCTTTATTCGGTGGAGACGTTTGGGGAGCTGGAGCCTTTTGTGAGGCAGGAGTGGCTGATCACGAACGGGTTGGGAGGATTTGCTTCGTCGACGGTGGTGGGGTGCAATGCGCGGAGGTATCACGGGTTGTTGACGGCGGCGACGCTGCCGCCGGTGGGGCGGGTGGTGACGCTGAGCCGGATGGGGGAGATGTTGATTTTGGATGGGGACGCGGAGCATCCGCACGAGCTGGCGGTGAATCAGTTTAAGGCTTCGTTTCATCCGCGCGGGGATCAGTATCTGCGCAAGTTTGAGATCGAGGATCATGCGCGGTGGGCGTATGACGTCGCGGGCGTGCGCGTGACCAAAGAGGTGCTGATTCCGTGGATGAAGAATGTGGTGGGCATCCGATACACGGTTGAAGCGCCGGCTGGCAGGGGGGTGGAATTGCGGCTGTATCCGTTTGTGGCGTTGCGGGATTTTCATGGGTTGCGGCATGCAGCGGGGTACGACATGACGACGGTCGTTGAGGGCGCGCGCATGCGCGTAACCGCGGAAGAGATGACGCTGCATCTGCGAGCGGATGGGGGGCGTTTTGTGCGGGATCCAAAGTGGTGGTACGGGCACGTGTATGCGATTGAGGTGGATCGGGGGTTTGAGGAGACTGAGGATCTTTTCAATCCAGGATATCTCGAGGTGAGCGTGGTGGGGAACCGGACGGTGACGGTGTGGGGGGCGCTCGAGGACCAACTTAATTATGACTTTGATGCGGAGCTGAAGCGGCGGCGGGAAACGGTCACGCGAATATCAGGTGTGTCTCCGGATCAAGCCCCGGGATCGCAATCGGCGGGCTTAGTCGGAGGAGGCAACCTGGGTGGGGGAGAAGATTCGCGGTCGCTCACGATCGAGAAGTTGAAGCGCGCGGCAAATGATTTTGTTGTGTATCGAAAGGATCCGGATGGTTCGCAGGGGCGGACGGTGATCGCTGGCTATCCGTGGTTTTCGGATTGGGGGCGGGACACGATGATCGCGCTGCCGGGATTGTTTCTGGTGACGCGGCGGTTCGAAGAGGCGAAGCAGGTCTTGAGCGTGTTTGCGAAGTATGTGAGCGAGGGGATGATCCCCAACCGGTTCAACGATTACACGAATGAGCCGGAGTACAACACGGTGGATGCGAGCCTGTGGTTCGTGCACGCGTGCTTCGAGTATCTGAAGACATCGGAGGATCGGGAGACGTTTGAGAAGGTGTTGCGGCCGGCGTGCGCGGCGATCATCGAGGGGTACAAGCGCGGGACGCGCTACAACATCAGGATGGAGGAGGACGGGCTGGTGACGCAGGGGGATGCGAACACGCAGCTCACGTGGATGGACGCGCGGTGCGATGGGGTGTCGTTCACGCCGCGGGAGGGGAAGCCGGTGGAGATCAATGCGTTGTGGTATCACGCGCTGGTGCTGATGGGGGAGACGGCGCTTGCGGCGAAGGTGCAGGCGAGTTTTCGCAAGGCGTTTTGGATTTCGGCGTTTCGGGGTTTGGCGGATGTCGTGCAGGGAGGTGTGGGGGGAAAAGAGTATCAGCGGGATGTGCAGCTTCGACCGAACCAGATTTTCGCGGTGAGTCTGACGAAGGACCTTTTGCTTGCCGAGCAGCAGGCGACGGTGGTGGAGGTGGTGCGGCGGGAATTGCTGACGCCTGTGGGTTTGCGGTCGCTGGCGAGGAGCGATCGGAATTACAAAGGGCGATTCAGCGGCGGGCCTTTCGTGCGGGATCAGGCGTATCACAATGGGACGGTCTGGGGGTGGTTGATCGGCCCGTTCCTGGAGGCGTATTTGCGCGTGCATGAGAACTCGGCTGATGCGGTGGCGCAGGCGCGGCGGTGGCTTTCGCCGATGCTTGATCAAATGGATGGGGCGTGCCTGGGGCAGATTGCGGAAGTATTCGAGGGGGATGAGCCGCACCGTGCGGTGGGATGCTGCGCGCAGGCGTGGAGCGTGTCGGAGGTGCTTCGGCTCGCGGTGCGGCTGGGCATGTGATGTGAGGGTTCTTGGAGAAGAAGACGGTCGAGCATCGCGGAGCCAATCAGGATGAGGAGGGGCTGCGCCGGCGGGAGAACGCGCGGCAGTCGCTGGTCGCGGGGGCGATCACGGTGCTGATGAGTTTTGTTCTGGTTTGGCTGGCGTATCTGCTGAACAACGCGACGGTCAACAAGTACCTGATTCTGCTGGCGTTTCTGCTGTTTTGCGCGGGGGCGGGGATGCTGTTTAACGCGGCTTGGGATCGGCGGGGGATGCGATGAGAACATTGCTCGTGCTTGTGGTCATGCTGATGGCGGGCGAGGCGGTGGCGCAGACGGTAACGCTGCCGCTGGAGGGGTACGCTCGGAAGGGGAAGTGGGTGGCGGTGCATGTGTTTTCGGAGCAGAAGAGGGTGCGGGTGGGCGGCAGGGGAGTGATCGAGACGCGCATCGAGCGCGGCACGGGCGTGGACGAGATTGTGCCGGTAATGGTGGTGGGGGATGAG
>DASVUC010000117.1:0-6124 GCA_036387255.1 Tepidisphaeraceae bacterium
GTTCGGACCACGTATTTGCCGCGGGAGGTGAACTGGGGGGCGGGATGGTATTCGGTGTTTGCGCCGGTGATTGTTCTGGCCCTTCCGCTTTATGATCTGATCGTGGTGAGCATCATTCGCATGTCGCGCGGGAAGAGTCCATTTGTGGGAGACACGAACCATTTTTCGCATCGGCTGGTGGCGCGGGGGATGTCGCGGCGGACGGCGGTGCTGTGCCTGTACCTGGTGACGGCGGCGACGGCTATTGCGGCGATTCTGCTGCCTCATGTGCAGAGCACTTTTGGCGCGGTCTTGATTTTCTGTCAGACAGTCCTGGTGCTGGGGGTGGTGGCGCTGCTGGAACAGCATCCGCTGCCGAGCACTGAGCGGGGGGAATGAGATGGGGAAGACGAAGGTCTCGAAACATCCGGCGGCGAAAGAGAACGTGGTGATCGTGCAGAAGCCTTGGGGGCCGGTGCTGACGCAGGTTGCGTTTGTGCTGATGATCGCGCTGGTGGGTGCGCGGGCGCTGATGCCGGAGATTTTGCGGGATCCGACTTATGCGAGTCCGGGAGCGACGATTGCGCCGCGCGGGCCGGGGGCGGCGACGAGTTTAATTCTGGATGCGCTGTGCTGGTTGCCGGGGGCGCTTGTTTTGATCCGGCGGAGTATCGAGAAGGATTACACGGTGCGCGTGCGGGTGTCGCACGTGCTGTTTGGGGCGCTGGCGGTGTGGGCGGTGCTGAGCACGTTCTGGGCGAGCGACAAGTTTGCGGCGCTGGTGACGAGCGTGCATCTGCTGACGGCGGCGGTGGTGATCTGGACGATGACGCAGCTGGTGCGGAGCTGGCTGCGGCTGCGGATGGTCGCCGGGATTTGCTTCGGGCTGCTGCTGGCGTACATCGCGCACGGGTTGATCTACCGGTGGGCCGATGCGCAGCAGAACATTGACTACTGGAACCAGTACCAGGCGGAGATCCTCAAAGAGCATGGGTGGAGCGAGGATTCGTTTGAGGCGAAGCAGTTCAAGAAGAAGCTGCTTTCGCAGGAGATTCTCGGGTTCAATCAGTCGCCGAACAGTTTTGCGGCGGTGATGGTGATGCTGATGGTGGTGTCATCGGGGGCGGCGATTCAGCGGCGCAGCGAAGGGGCGTTGATGGGGTGGACGCTGGCGATTTTCCTGACTTTTCCGCTGGCGTTTCTGCTGCTTTATTTTACGGGGAGCCGGACCAGTTTTGGGACGATCTTGATCGCGGCGGGGTTGCTGGGAGCGATCTACTATGGCCGGGGATTGATCGGGCGGCGTCCGAAACTGGCGTTCGGGGTGGGCGTGGCGGTGGTGGTGCTGGCGGCGCTGGCGGTGGTGGGACATGGAATGTATCACGGGTCGCTGCCGGGCGCGAGCTTGACGTTCCGGTGGCGGTACTGGGTGGCGGCGGCGCGGCTGATCAGGATTTATCCGGTGCTGGGGATTGGGTGGAGCAACTTTGGGGAGTACTACACGTCGGTTCGGTTCCCGATCGCGGCTGAAGAGGTGAAGGACCCGCACAATTTTGTGGTGCGCGCGTTTACGGAGTTGGGAGTGGTGGGCGGGGCACTGGTGCTGTCTTGGCTGGTGCGGGCGGCTTGGGAGATGGTGCAGGGGGTTGCGCCGCCGGCTAGTTCCAAGTCGTCACCGAGTGCGCGCCGAGCGTTTGGGACGATCGCAGCGGCGGTGATCGGAATCATTTTGATTAACGCGATCGCGTCGATCGACTGGACAGCGGAAGGCTGGTTCTTATTGCTCGAGGTTTTTCGGCGGGTTTTGTTTCTGGGGCTGATGCTGGCGGGGGCGATCATGGTGACCGTGCGGTCGGTGCGAGATCAGGAGGCGGAGGATCGGCCGGCGCCTTGGATTTTGTGGGCGCTGATCGTGGGACTCGGGGTGTTTTTCATCCACAACCTGCTGGATTTTTCGCTGGCTGAGCCGGGGCCGCTGATGCTGTTTGCGCTGCTGGTTGGGGCGCTGATCGGCGTGCGGACGGTTTGGACGACGAGCAGGCCATCACGGACGGGAGCCATTGCTGGATTAGTGTTGGGAGGTGTTGTCTGGGTGGCGCTGGTGCTGGGGCTGGCGCTGCCGGTGGCGGATGCGGAGGGGCAGGCACAGGCGGGGGATGTGGCGCTGGCGCGGAATGAGGCGGCTCGGGCGTCGGGGTTGTATCAGAGCGCGTATGAGCGGATGCCGCTGAATGCGGAGTATGCGTTTTTGACGGCGCGGGCCATGTTGTATGGCGGGGCGAATCCGGAGCGGGCGAAGACGTGGCTGGACACGGCGGCGGCGCGGGATCCGCACCAGGTGGCGTATTACGTGATGCGGGCGGCGCTGCTGGCGCGCAACGGCGAGACGGATGCGGCGCGGCTGGATTACGACAAGGCGCTCGTGCTGGATCCCAACAGCCTGTCGATCCGGATGGAGTACGCGAAGATGCTGGAGGGGGTGAACGATCGCGTGAACGCGGCGCGGCAGTATCAGGCGCTGCTCGAGACGAATGAGCAGTTGCATCCGGATGAGCCTAAGCGGCTTTCGGGGAAGGTGGTGGAGGAGGTGAGGGGGAAGATTGGTGCGTTGACGAAGTAGGCGTTTGCGATGCTGCGCCTTCTATTGCTCGAAGAAGAGCCCTCACCCTGCCCTCTCAGTACCGGGAAGGGGGAAGACGGGAGATTAAGAAGTCAAACCCTCACCCCTGCCCTCTCCCGAGTACGGGAGAGGGGGTGGATTTTTGGCGGAGTCGGATTGATTGGTTGTTGCGGAAGAGCCCCTCACCCTGCCCTCTCCCGGAGTACCGGGAGAGGGGGAAGACGGGAGATTAACAAGTCAAACCCTCACCGCTGCCCTCTCCCGAGTACGGGAGAGGGAGAAGACGGGAGAGACAAGTGTGCGTTAGACGGTGACGGATTCGGGGATGTCGGCGGTGTGGGAGACGGATTGGACGTCGTCGTTGTCTTCGAGGGCATCAATAAGCTTGAGGATGCGCTGGGCCATCTCGCCGTCTACGGAGACGGTGTTGTTGGGCATGTTGGCGATTTCCGAGGCTTCGACGGCGATCTTTGCCGCGTCGATCGCTTCCTTGACCTTGTGGAAGGTGGTGGGCGAGGTGATCACTTCGAAGACTTCGCCTTCATTCTTCACGTCTTCAGCGCCGGCTTCAAGCGCGAGTTCCAGTAGCGCGTCTTCGCTGGTGGCGTCGGACTTGATGGTGATGATGCCCTGCTTGGTGAATTGGAAACCGACGGCGCCGGTGGTGGCGAGGTTTCCGCCGGCGACCTCGAAAATCTTACGGAGTTCGGGGGCGGTGCGGGCGCGGTTGTTGGTGAGGGCTTCGACGAGGAAGGCGACACCGCCGGGGCCGTAGCCTTCGTAGGTCATCGATTCGTAATTTTCGCCGCCGAGTTCACCGGTGCCCTTCTTGATGGCGTTGGCGATGGTGTCTTTGGGCATGTTGACGGCTTTGGCTTCGTCGATGGTGTAGCGGAGGGAGAGGTTGTCGCGCGGGTCGCCGCCGTTCTTGGCGGCGATGATGATCTTGCGGGCAATCTTGCTCCAAAGCTTGCCGCGCTTGGCATCGGTGGCGCCTTTGGCTCGTTTGATCTTCGACCAGTGACTGTGTCCTGCCATGGTGGGGTGTCTTCCAAATTGTATCGTTGAACCGTGAGGATGAAGATCATGGGCAAGATGCCCATGCCACGTCGAACAGCGAGATCATTGTAACGCGAACCGGCTATTTTTGCGGCGCGGCGGTGGGCGCGACGGTGACGGTTTGATTGGCTTCGGCTTGCGTAATCTTCTGGCGGAGCTGGAGGCGCAGGCGGGCGAATTCTTCGCGTTCCTGCTCCGACTGGCCCAGGCGCTCCTGGGAATGTTTCCAGCGCTTGATAGCGGCCGGTTTATCGCCCAGACGGTAAAGCGCGTCGCCGAGATGATCCAGCACGATGGGATCGGGGAAGCTCGCGGGGGCGATGGCTTCTTCCAGATACTTCCGGGCTTCGGCGAACTTGCCGCGCTTGTAGAGGACCCAGCCGAGACTGTCGAGATAAGACTGGTTGTCGGGCTCTTCGCGCAGGGCGACGCGGACGAGTTCTTCGGCGCGGTTCAAGTTATCGCCGCGATCTGCCCAGGTGTATCCGAGGTCATTGCTGGCGGGAGCGTAGTCGGGGGACTTCTGGACGATCTCCTGGAGGATTTCCTCCTGCGTCTTCTTCTGCTCAACGCGGGCATAGAGGCTGCCGACGTAGTAGAGCAGGTCGGCGTCGCCGGCGACGGCGGTGCGGGTGGCGTCGAGGATGCGGATGGCATCCGTCTGACGTTTCTGCGCGGCATAAATGTTGACGAGATACTCGATGGCGACACGATTCTCCGGATGCTTCGTGCGCTCCGCTTCGAGCTTTGAGATGAACTCATCGAGCTTCCCCGTGCGCTGGTAGAAGGCATTGAGAGCGGAGAGGACTTCTGCGTTGTCGGGCTCGCGCTCGAAGAGATCGAGCAGCACTTTCTGAGCGCGATCCTGCTGGCGCGCCTGGAGGAGCACGGCCGCCTGGACAACCTTGGCGTTGACGCTGTTGGGGTTGTTGCTGAGCCACTTCTGAAGGACGGTCATCGCCTGGTCCGGCTCGCGCTGCTCGATGTAGCCACGGAACAAGGCGGCAAAAGCGTCTTCGCAATTGGGCTCATCCGAGGCGAGCTTCCAGAGGGTCTGCTGGGCCTTGGGCTCATCGCCCGCGCCGCGGAGGGCTGTGGCGTAGGAGAGGCGAAGATCGATGGAGTTGCCGCCGAGCTTCATTGCCTGGGCGAACTTTTTCGCGGCATCGGCGCCGCGCCCCTGGGTGAGAGCGACGAGGCCCTCAAGCTCAGTCGCGAGTGAGGCCTGGCCCTGGCTTCGGACAGAATCGATAAGCGTTTGGGTTTCGCGCTCGCGCTTGGAGTTGTCCCATTCAGCGCGGGTGGCGTAGTCAACGACCAGCACGCGGTAGGACGGTGGGAACGGCGGCGTGAACTTAACAGATTGCTCGAGGCTGTTGCGCGCGAGGATGTCGCGGCCCCAGAGCTGCGCGAGCCTGGAGATCCAGAGAAGTTTCGACGCTTGCGCTTCAGGCGGAACCTGGAGGGTTTGAAGCCTGGAGATGGTGATGCGGTTGCGGCGCGAGTAGCGCAGGAGCTGAGTCCATTCTTCGCCTAGATCGCGGATCGCGTCAGGACGCCTGGCGAGGGCGACGATCAGCAGGCGCGCGCTGGCGCCGGTATCGCCGGCTTTGTCGTAGAGGCGGAAGAGCTGGTCGACGCTTTGAGAGTCGTAGTTGTTGCGCCGGGCGGCCTGATCGAGAACTTCGATGGCTTCTTTGTCGCGCTTGGAATCGCTCAGGACATCCACAAGCGCGTAAAGAATCGAGCGATCATTGGGCGTTTCATGGTAGAGCTTCTTGAGCTGGTCGGCGACGGCGGCGTTACCCCCCTGCTTCTCGTAGGCCTGCTTGAGAAGCTTGATGGATTCGTTGCTGGCTTTGAAGCGCTTGACAACATCGGTGGCGCGTTCGGAGGCTTCCTTGTTTCGACCGGCTTTGAGCAATGCCTGGACGATGCGGTTCTGGGCATCGAACATCTCGGGGCGATGCTCGGCGACAAATTCAAATGTGTCGACGGCGGCGTCGTATTGGCCGCGCTTCTCGTAAAGCTCACCGAGGCGAGCGGCGACCTCCTCGGGGCGCATGACAAGGTAGGCCAGTTCAGGACTGATGCGCGCCGGTAAGCCGCCACGATCGAGGCGGTCGAGCAGGCGCTGATACACGTCGATGGCGGCTTGCTCGTAGCCGCGGAGCTGGAGAGCGCGGGCGAGGTAATGCTCGGCGACGGCGGCCATGGGATCGTCTTTGCGGTAGTCGCGCGTCTGAAGTGCAACGCGCAGGTGCTCGAGGGCTTTGTCGGCGTTGCCCTTGAGGAGGTACTGGCGGCCGAGCTCTGTCTGGAGCTCGAGATGATCGGGCTCGATGGCTTCGGCGGCTTCGAAGGCTTTGATGGCGTTGTCGCTCTGGGACTGCGCGCCGCTGTAGGCCATGCCGAGGTTGAAGCGCAGCTCGTAGCTCTCAGGATCGAGGGAGACGGCTTTTTCCA
>DASVUC010000118.1:0-5026 GCA_036387255.1 Tepidisphaeraceae bacterium
CGCCCACGTGTTACGCACCCGTTCGCCACTGAACCACCCCCGAAAGGGTGATCCCGTACGACTTGCATGTGTTAAGCGCGCCGCCAGCGTTCGTCCTGAGCCAGGATCAAACTCTCCATGAGTTCAAACAGCTCGAAAGAACAAACGACTGTATCGTTCGTTCGGTTCTTCTTCTCGTTGTGTGCAATCCGTGCGATGCGTCGATGCGCACCTGCAGGCACCGCGGGAGACGTGACGCCCCCGGCTGACGTGCCACACGGCCGCTCCGCAATTCCTCAGTCGCGGGCTGCACAAAGCACTCCCCAATACCCGATTTGTCAAAACTTCCGCGCGGCTTCTGCCGCGTCTTCCAGGGCAACCCGGCCAGTTTCACCCGGCCCGTCGCGCAGTCCTTCAATCTAAACGGGCGTTGCTGATCCGTCAACCCCCGTTTTTACAACTTCCGCCGCACCCGATCCGCGGCGAACTCCTTGAAGCTACTCGGTTTATCGCGGATCGTCAAGGGGTGAAAACCAGCGTTTCCGCTTTCGCCCCTCGCCATCCCCAGCTTGTCCGGTGGAGCCCTACAACGTAAACCACTTCCGCGGAGCGGTCAACCCCCCGCCGCGAAGACAAACCGAGACCCCGCGGCCGGAGCCGCGGGGTCTCGCAGGGGTGAGCGACCGGAATTGAACCGGCGACCTCCAGGGCCACAACCTGGCGCTCTAACCAACTGAGCTACGCCCACCGTCATCTCAAAAACCGCGTCTCGTGCAACGCCAGGCGCCGAAGCACTGGTCGATGCCGAGACACGAATTTGTGAAAGAATCCGGGATTACGCAAGTGGTGGAGACGCCTTGAAGGCTCGCAGCCGGAGCTCCACGTGGGAGCCCCGGCGGCAACCATCGAGTTACGGGACGAACTGGATCTGGTCCACGTAGAAGGTGGGCTGCGCCCCGCCGCTGTTGTCCGAGATCACCACGTCGGTGATCGCCAGCGACGAAATCCCCAGCGTCGACAGCGGCATGCTCACCTTGCGCCACGTCCCCGCCGCCACCGAGCCGCCGGCGATGTAGCCGTTGACGCCCACCATCGTGCGCCAGCCGCCCGTGTCGCCGAGCTGCACGATGAGGTTCTGCCCGCCGGCCGAGCCGCCGTGCACGTAGAACTCCAGCGTCGTCAGCCCCGATGGACTCACCCCGGTGCCGTGGTGCGCGTACAGCCCGCCCCACGCCGCCGTGTACGCCGCCGAGATCGACTTGCTCCCCATGAACACGGGTGAGGTGTTGGTGAAGCTCACGGTGGTGCCCCACGACCAGTTGGCCCACCCGGTGGTCAGCGCATCGTCGTAGACGACCTTGCTGGTGTTCATCACGTCGTGGATGGCCCCCAGCAGGCTGATTCCCGCGGCCGACGTGTCCTGTGTCACCTCCCAGATCCCGATGCCGGACGCGCGCTGCAGGCTCAGCGTCGTCTTCTGCTTCATGGTAGCGACGCCGTTGTAGTACCAGCCGTTGCTCAAGTCCTTGGTAGGTGCCGTCGCGTCGTCGCGCACGATGTGGCGATACGGCTTCTGCTGCCCGCTCGAGTTGTTCCCGTAGAACTGCACCCCCAGCACGGTCTTGGATTGCGGAAGCCCGCGTCCGGACCAGTAGTCCAGCGACGCCACCGCGTGCGAGTACGCCGGGGTGGTGGTCTCGCCGTCGTACGCCATCAGCACCAGGAAGTCCACGTTGTTGAAGACCGAGGACTTGATGTGCTGCCCGAACCAGCCGTTGGCGGCTACGGCCGCGGTCAGCAGCTTTCCGCGGCTGTGCATGGCGGTGTCCAGGTCGCTCATCAGCACGGCGTAGTCGGTGGCGTTCGCGGTGTCGTCGGGGAACTCCCAGTCGATGTCCACCCCGTCCAGCCCGTAGTTGTTGACGAAGGTGACCATGTTGCTGACGAAGGTGCTCCGCGCCGTCGCGTTGTCGGCCATCGGCGCGAAGGTGGTGTCGTGATCGTTGCCGCCGCCGCCTACGGAGATCAGCGCCTTGGTGCCGGCGGCGTGCGCCTTCTGCACCATCGCGGTGAGCCGCGTGTCTCCGCTCATCGCGATGCCGGTGAGCGAGCCGTTGGAGCGCACGTCCACGAAGGCGTAGATGACATGCGTCATCTTGTTGTACCGCACGGAGTCCAGCGACAGCGACGGGTACCAGTTGGGCAGGTACCCCACCACCCGCGCCGAGCTGGCGTTCATCGCCCACCGCGGCGGCGCTCCCGGCTCCAGCGAGGGTCCGGACGACGGCCCGGTCGGCGAGTCCGCGCACGCCGCGAGTGTGGCGAGAAGCGCCACCGCGAAGAAAGGCTTGTAGCACCGCATGAAACCTCCAACGTCAATAGGGTACCCGCCACCTCGAACCTCCACCGGTCCAGGCGTGCGGTAACGCTGGGCAATTCGCGTGCTACAAAGATGGACGTAAAGTACAGGGGTTAAAACGGTTGTGGAGTGAACGGACGGCGTTCCGCCTGTTTATCAGCGAGGGCTATGTGACGCTTGAAGTAAATCCAAGAGGATCACGCAGCCGCACCGTGCGTCTGGATGCCTGCACTTTCCTGACGAGTTCCATTGAGCCATTATCCGCCACCGTAGCAATCTCCTGCCATTCTCCTGGTTTCAAATTATGCCACGCCCCTCTCGTTCTTCTGTACCGGACGCCCAGCTACAGCTTGAGTCTTGCACGGGACCGGATTGGCCGGATGTGCAGCGCTTCCCGGGAAATGTTTCGGGACATATTGCCGACGGCGTGATCCTCGAGGATCTGCGGAGTTCCCAAAGCCCGCGCTTGATCACGAGCTATACTTCGCTGGACCGGGTGATCGAGTTTCTCGCGGACGTCTATCACCGCAAGCAAACTGACCCGCTTGCAGGAGCGACGGTCGTCATCGGCCACGAGCCGAGCCGGGCAAGGCGCACAACTCATAGAGATTCGAGGCAACGCTTCGAAGCGGAAATCTCCGACTATTGGTTCCGCCACGGGATTTCGATCGCGAGGAGTGCCCAGATCGTAGCCGCGATCCAGTGCCTTGCACAGGGACTGGTGTCGGTGCGCACCTCCAATCAGCGCGTGATCCACGCAAAGATGTATGTCACGGATAGCGCAGCCACGCTCGGCTCCAGCAACTACAGCCACTCCGGGATGCGCGTACAGGCGGAGGCGAATTGCCGCTTCGTTTCTGCGTCAGAGCCGCAGCGGTACAAGGAGACGGCGCAGGCGGCCGACGTGATCTGGCACGAAGCCAGGGACTACCAGGAGGGACTTCTGGCGCTGCTCCGAAAGCTGCTGAGGCACGTGAACTGGGAGGACGCACTCGCCCGGGCCTGCGCGGAGTTGCTGGAGGGTGCCTGGGCACGGCGCTACCTGCCTGATCCGGCCGACGCGCCAAAACTCTGGCCGTCTCAGGTCGGCGGGATCGCACAAGCGTTGTGGATCCTGAACAACACCGGGAGCGTCCTGGTAGCAGACGCAACCGGATCCGGGAAAACACGGATGGGCGCCAACCTCCTCCGGGCGGTTCAGAACCGTCGCATGCGCATCCGCATACGGGGGGCGGCGCCGATTGCGCTCGTGTGCCCGCCCGCGGTCGACCCCCTGTGGCGTCGTGAAACCGTACGGTGCGACGTGAACCCGGGCCGCTATTCCCATGGCGTCCTGAGCCACCCCACCGCATCGGCCCGCGAGGACACGATCGAGGCCATCCGCCGGGCATCCATTCTGGCCGTAGACGAGGCACACAATTACCTGAATCGTGCTTCACTACGCACCCAGGCAATGTATCGGCACCAGGCCGACCATGTGGTCCTGTTTACCGCCACTCCCATAAATCGCGGCGCGCAGGATCTACTGTCGATCATTGATCTGCTTGGGGCCGACAACTTCGACGATACGGTGCTGGAAAGCGTTCAGGCCGCGTGGAAGCGCAAGCGTCGAGAGGGTCAGTTCCGCCTTACCGAGGAAGAGACGGATGCAATCCGCTCGGGACTCTATGCCTTTACTGTGCGGCGGACCAAGTCCGTCTTGAACTCGCTCGTGGACAAGGAACCCGACGAGTACAAGAACGAACTGGGGCAACGCTGCCGGTATCCGGAACATCGGGCCCGTTCATACGGCCTGAACGAGAGCGAGGCTGACCGTACCATTGCACGCGAGATCCGCGTGGCCGCCAAAGAGCTTCGGGGGCTGACCCAGTTCCAAAAGGACCTGAGACTCCCGAGATTTCTGCAAGAAGAGGGGGTGAAGCCTGAACACTATCTAGTGCAGCGCCTGAACAGCGCCCGGGGACTGGCGAGATACTTCGTCGAATCGGCACTCCGCTCCTCACGTGCCGCATTGTTCGAGCACATTCGCGGAACCGAGGATGCTTGTGCCAGGGTAGGGATCACCACCGGCGTGAAAAAAGCTGGGACCGGAAACGTAATCGGAACCTTGCAGGCGATCCGTCGCCGACCGCCAAGATCCTACCTGGGTGTCGAGCTTCCGGATTGGCTCTCAGACCGCGAAGCACACGCCCGTGAATGCGAAAGCGAAATCGCGATCTACGAGAGGATCGAAGAGCTGCTGGAGCGGCTGTCCGACGACCGCGAGGTGGCGAAAACCGACATGCTGGTGCAGCGGCGTAAAACGCATCCGCTGGTGCTCGCGTTCGATACGTACCTCATCACCCTCCACGACATAAGCCGCAGGCTTCTGGAAACTGGAGAAGAGGATGTGATCCTCGCGACCGGTGAAACGAAGGGCAACCGTGCACAGGTCCAGAAGAAGCTCGGATTGGGGTCCGAGGCCACCGGGATCGCCCTGTGTTCCGATGCGCTGGCGGAAGGCGTCAACCTGCAGGCTGCCTCGGCTGTCGCCATGCTGGACATGCCGACCGTGGTGCGTCTGGCGGAACAGAGGATTGGGCGGATCGATCGGATGGATACGCCACATGCCGCGATCGAAGTCTTCTGGCCGAACGACGCCGAAGAGTTCGCTCCTCGCGCAGCCGAGCTTTTGCTTGACCGGATGAA